>NZ_JABULD010000001.1:0-67311 GCF_014060985.1 Pseudomonas sp. MD195_PC81_125 | reverse complement strand
ATGAACATCAAAAAAACCCTGACCGCATCCCTCCTCGCCCTCTCCATCGGCAACGCATTCGCCGCCGGCAGCCCGGGCGTCGAACACAATACCCAGGCTTTCCTCGAAGCCCTCGCCGCCGGCGGTGGCAAACCGCTGGAACAGCTGAGCCCGAAGGATGCCCGTGCGGTGCTGACCGGTGCCCAGGCGTCGGTAAAGGTTGACCTGTCCGGGGTTGAAGTCAGCGACAAGGCGATCAAGGTCGATGGCCAGACCATCAACCTGAAAGTGGTGCGGCCGGCCAAGGTCAAAGGCGAATTGCCGGTGTTCATGTTCTTCCACGGTGGTGGTTGGGTATTGGGCGATTACCCGACTCACCAACGCCTGATTCGCGATCTGGTGGTCGGCTCTGGAGCGGTCGCGGTGTACGTCGATTACACGCCGTCGCCGGAAGCGCAGTACCCGACTGCGATCAATCAGGCTTACGCCGCGACCAAATGGGTGGCCGAGCACGGCAAGGAGATTGGTGTCGACGGCAAGCGTCTGGCGGTGGCCGGCAACAGCGTCGGCGGCAACATGGCGGCGGTCGTGGCGTTGATGGCCAAGGAACAGAAAACCCCCGGCCCTGCGCTTCCAGTTGCTGATGTGGCCGGTGACCAACGCCGGGTTCGATAACGGCTCGTACCAGCAATTTGCCGAGGGCCACTTCCTCACCAAGGGCATGATGCAGTGGTTCTGGGACAACTACACCACCAACCCGGCCGAACGCGCGCAGATCCACGCCTCGCCGCTCAACGCCAGCGCTGAACAGCTCAAGGGCCTGCCCGCCGCGCTGGTACAGACCGCCGAATTCGACGTGCTGCGTGACGAAGGCGAAGGCTACGCACGGCATCTGGATGCGGCCGGTGTGCCGGTGACCTCGGTGCGCTACAACGGGATGATTCATGACTTTGGCTTGCTCAATCCGCTGAGTCAGATTCCCGAAGTGAAAGCGGCCGTGCGCCAGGCCGCGGCTGAGCTGAAGACGCATCTGAACTGAGGCCCCCTCCCTCGCCACACCCMACGGTTGTGGCGAGTTTTTTGATTGCAAGAACCCTTGTGGTGAGGGGATTCATCCCCGATGGGTTGCGAAGCGACCCCACTGCTAACCAAAAAGGCAGGGGACTGCTGCGCAGTCCATCGGGGATGAATCCCCTCACCACAAAAGCCTCTTCAACACCGACGTTCATGCAGTTCCGGAGATCGCCATGTCCCTCCTCCTCACCCACCTGCTGTCCTGGAGCGCCGCGCTGTTGCTGCTCGATGCGCTGCTCTGGCACCTCGCCCCGTTCAAGCACCGCGCGCCGCGGGTCGGTGTGCGGCTGGTGCTGTTTCTGGCATTCAGCGCACTGGCCATCAATGCCGGCGTCAGCCCGTTGCAGGCTCCACAGTTTGCCGATGACCCGGTGGCGCAGCTCGGGGCGACGGCGCTGGGCATTCTCTGGTGGCTGTACGCCGCGCGGGTGCTGACCGAAGTGATCGGCCTGATTCTGATGCGACGCATCGGCCACAGCGGTCGGCTGTTGCAGGACGTGATTGGCGCGCTGGTGTTTCTGGCGGCGATCGTCGCGGCCGCCGGCTATGTGCTGGAGCTGCCGGTCAAAGGCTTGCTCGCGACTTCGGGCGTGGTGGCCATCGTCATCGGTCTCGCGCTGCAAAGCACCTTGGCCGACGTGTTTTCCGGCATCGTGCTCAACACCACCAAGCCGTATCAGGTGGATGATCTGGTGGTCATCGACGGCGTTGAAGGCAAGGTGCTCGACATCAACTGGCGTGCCACGCATCTGCTGTCCAGCACCGGCACTCTGGCCGTGGTGCCGAACTCGGTGGCGGCCAAGGCCAAGATCGTCAACCTCAGTCGCCCGAACAACCTGCACGGCGTGTCGATCAGCATCAAGGTGCCGAACCACATTCGCCCGCGTCGGGTGCTCGACGCCCTCGAGCGCACGCTCCAAGGCAGCAGCAGTCTGTTGCTGACGCCCGCACCGAAAGCGGTGCTGAAAGAGGCCGGCGACGAAATGTCGGAATACGTGGCCAGCGGTTTCATCGCCGAGCTGGGCAAGAAAGGCGAAGTGCGCAATCAACTGTTCGACCTCGCCCACCGGCATCTCGAGGCCGCAGGTATTTCCCGGCATCCGGACGGTGTGATCGAACCCTCGACCCGTGCCCGGGCGTTGCTCGATGAAGTGAAAGTGTTCCGCTCGCTGAGCCATGAGGAACGTGATCGCCTCGCCGAATCGATGGTCGCGCAGCAGTACAGCGCCGGGCAGGTGGTGCTCAATCTGGAGGAGGTGCCGGACAGCCTGTTCGTGATCGCCACCGGCGTAGTCAGCGCCAGCGTGCCGGATGGCAACGGCTTCAGCGAGGCCGGGCGCATGGGGCCGAGCGAGGTCATGGGTGAGCAAAGCATCCTTGCAGATACGCCTTCGCAAGCAACGTTTACCGCGCTGACCTCTTCGATCATCTACCGTCTCGACAAGAACCTGACCCGTCAGTGCATGGAACAGCGCAGCGAAGTCGGCCAGGCGTTGAACAAATTGCAGGCCGTGCGACAGCAGAACAGCCGGCTGGCGTTGATGGCCAAACCGGTGGCGGTGCGCAAGGGTGGGTTTCTCGGCTGGTTGCAAAAGCGCTAGCCCTGACAAACAGGTGGACGCCATACCTTGTGGCCGAGGGAGCTTGCTCCCGCTTGAGTGCGCAGCGCTCACAGATTTCGGGGACTGCTGCGCAGCCCAGCGGGAGCAAGCTCCCTCGCCACAGGTGGTGATGGGTTACGCCTCTTTTTACTGCACATGAAAATGCCCGCAATCAAGCGGGCACTTTCAGTTCAAGCAATCACTTGGCAGTGAACTTGGTGTAGCTGTTGATCAGGTTGCGGTAGTTCGGCAGGCGTTCGGACAGCAGGTGCGCCAAGCCTTCCATGTCGTTGCGCCAGTCGCCTTGCAGCTCGCAGGCCACGGCAAACCAGTTCAGCAGATGTGCACCGGCCGCCGACATGCGCGCCCACGCCGCTTGTTGCACGGTGGTGTTGAAGGTGCCGGACGAGTCGGTGACCACAAACACTTCATAACCTTCGGCGATGGCCGACAGGGTCGGGAATGCCACGCAGACGTCGGTCACCACACCGGCGATGATCAGTTGCTTGCGGCCGGTGGCTTTGATTGCCTTGACGAAGTCTTCGTTGTCCCAGGCGTTGATCTGGCCAGGACGTTGAATGAACGGTGCATCCGGGAACTGCTCGCGCAGCTCAGGCACGATCGGGCCGTTCGGGCCGGCGTCGAAACTGGTGGTGAGGATGGTTGGCAGCTTGAAGAACTTGGCGATGTCGCCCAGTGCCAGCACGTTGTTTTTGAATTCGTTTGGCGAGAAATCCTGTACCAGCGAGATCAGACCGGTCTGGTGGTCGACCAGCAGCACGACCGCATCATCTTTGTTCAGACGCTTGTAGGGAACGCTCATGGGAAACTCCTCGGTGGATGGTTGTTGCATGAGGCGCCGACCGGGTGGCCGGCGCTTTTTTGTAGTGATCAGAACGCGAAACAGGAACAGCCGAACGCGCCCCAGAAACCGGCGAAGTCACTGACCGGAGCGTTCGACAGTCGGGCTTTTTCATGGCTGTGCGCATGCACCGCGCAGGCACCGACACACTGATGCACTTGCGCCTGCAAAGGCGAATTCGGGCGCCAGTGGCCCGGCACCTTGACCACCGGCGACCAGTCCGGCAGCACGGGGATCGAGCGTGGGCCGAGGTCTTCGAAATCGCCGGCGGCGTAAACGATCTTGCCGCCGACCACGGTCAGCACCGACTCGATCCACTTGATCGCTTCTTCCTCGACATGGAAGAAGTCCGCGCTCAGTGCCGCCAGATCCGCCAGTTGCCCGACCTTGATCTGGCCCTTCTTGCCCTGCTCGGACGAGAACCAGGCGCTGCCGTGGGTGAACAATTCCAGCGCAGTGGTGCGCGGCAAACCTTCTTCGTACAAGGCCAGACCGCCGACGGTGCGGCCGCTGACCATCCAGTACAGCGACGTCCACGGGTTGTAGCTGGAAACCCGCGTGGCATCGGTGCCGGCGCCCACCGGCACGCCTTCGGCGAGCATGCGTTTGATCGGTGGCGTAGCTTCGGCGGCTTTCGCGCCGTAACGGTCGACGAAGTATTCGCCCTGGAACGCCATGCGATCCTGAATCGCGATGCCGCCGCCCAGTGCCCTCACCCGCTCAATGTTCTGCGGGGTGATGGTTTCGGCATGGTCGAAGAACCACGGCAGACCGTTGAACGGAATGTCGCGGTTGACCTTCTCGAACACGTCGAGCATGCGGCTGATCGATTCGTTGTACGTGGCGTGCAAACGGAAGGGCCAGCGCTGCTCGACCAAGTGGCGCACCACCGGCTCCAGTTCCTGTTCCATGGTCTGCGGCAGGTCCGGGCGCGGTTCGAGGAAGTCTTCGAAGTCGGCTGCCGAGAACACCAGCATTTCCCCGGCGCCGTTGTGCCGCAGGTAATCGTCGCCCTGGTGCAACTTGACGCTGCCGGTCCAGTTCTGGAAATCGGTCAGCTCTTCTTTCGGCTTCTGGGTGAACAGGTTGTAGGCGATGCGCACGGTCAACTGATCATCCTTGGCCAGTTGCTCGATCACCTGATAGTCGTCGGGATAGTTCTGGAAACCGCCGCCGGCATCGATCGCGCTGGTCAGGCCGAGGCGATTGAGTTCGCGCATGAACTGCCGGGTCGAGTTGACCTGATAGTCCAGCGGCAACTTCGGCCCCTTGGCCAGCGTCGAGTACAGAATCATCGCGTTCGGCCGCGCCACCAGCATCCCGGTCGGATTGCCGTTGGCATCGCGCACGATCTCGCCGCCCGGCGGGTTCGGCGTGTCGCGGGTGTAGCCGGCGACGCGCAGGGCGGCACGGTTGAGCAGCGCGCGGTCGTACAGGTGCAGGACGAACACTGGGGTATCCGGTGCGGCCTGGTTGAGCTCTTCGAGGGTCGGCATGCGTTTTTCGGCGAACTGGAATTCGTTCCAGCCACCGACCACGCGCACCCATTGCGGGGTCGGCGTGCGGTCGGCCTGCTCCTTGAGCATGCGCAGTGCATCAGCCAGCGACGGCACGCCTTCCCAGCGCAGTTCGAGGTTGTAGTTGAGGCCGCCACGGATCAGGTGCAAGTGCGAGTCGTTGAGGCCGGGGATCACGCAGCGCCCGTGCAGGTCGATCACTTGCGTGGCCGAACCACGCAGGGCCATGGCCTGGGTGTCGTTGCCGACGACGACAAAACGTCCGTCCTTGATCGCCACAGCACTGGCGAGGGGTTTTTCGCGGTCTACCGTATGAAATTGGCCATTGAACAGAATCAGATCGGCGTTCATCGCAGTTCCTTCGAGATAAGTGAAACGAAGTCCGTATCCGCCCCTTCAGCGCGGCGGATGGGCGTTGGATTCAAGGTGTTCATGGAGCTGAGTGGCCGCCAGCCACGGTGCGAACAAGCGAGTGGCGGCCGGCATGCAGACGTACACCACCGACAGCACGATGGTCAGGGTGATCAGGAACGTGGCGACCACATAGTTGGACAGGAATGCATTGAGTTGCAGCAACGGACCCCAGATCAGCGGCACCAACAAGGTGTGCGGCAGGATCACGAACAGCGTCACGACGGCCTGCTTCCAGCGTGGTGGAGGCGTGGCAGCGTCGACCAGTGGCGTGAACCAGAACTCGTTGGCCGCATTGACCTCGGTCTGGTCGCCGTCGGCGAGCATCGGCGCGGCCTCTTCGATCAGCGCCTGACGCTGTGGGGGAGTCGAGCCAGCGCTGCATCGCCTCGGTCGAGCAATAACGCAGCACGCAGGTGAACAGCGCGAGGCCACCCTGTTTACTGCGCATTACGTCCACACCCAAGTGCCCTTCTTCACGCCCCGCCACGCTGACGATATTGCGCAGCCAGGCTTCATAGGGCTGTTCGAAGCCGGCCTTGACCCGGTGCTTGACGATCAGCGTCACGGTTTCTTCGGTTCCCGGTTTTCTCAGGGACGGGGTATCAGGCATAACGAAGCACTCCGGGCAAACGCGCATTGAGCGCCAGCCGTCCAGGCCCGGCGATCAGTACAGTGGTGAAGAGGATCAACAGCAACCAGCCGAACTGTCCTTCGGCCACACTCCATTGCGGATGCACGACCAGCAGCGCCACCAGCAGAACAAAAAGAATAGGCAAGCAGGCCAATCGCGCCAGCACCCCGGCGACGATCAGTAGCGGACAGAGGACTTCGGCGAAGATCGCCAGAATCAAAGTGAGGTGGGCACCGAGGTGGAACGGGTCTTCGATCTGTTGCAGCTGCGCAGTGAAGTCCAGCAACTTGGGCAAGCCGTGGACGAACAGCAGAAACAACCCGCCGGTCACCCGCAGTAAGAGCAGGCCGAGGTTCTGCGCCTGGTCATTGCGTTGTACAGCGTTCATGGATCCACCCTTGATCAATCATTGCAGGGAATAGTGCAACGATTGATCGGGGGGAAATTGGATGGGTGTGCTCTCTTTGCTCTTGATCGATCGCTCCCACGTTCTGCATGGGAATGCAGCCGGGATGCTCCGCGTCCCAACCGTCCAAAGCCGAAAACCTTATTCCCTCCTCCGGTCAGCGCGAGTCCACGATGGTGTAACGACGCGGTTCGAAAACCGTGACTGCCGTCGAGCTTGGCACTTGATCCGTTCTCACTGTGAACAGGATGCTCACCAATGTCCCGACCCCGAGCGACAGCAGATAGTCGAGCGGGAGTCCGAACGTGTAGCCTCGATTCAAGACCCAGGCCTGATGAACCGAATTGCGATCGGGTGTCCAGATACTTCGATTGTTCTCGATGCCATTGGCCGTGAAGCCCATCAGGGTGAGTTCCAGTCGTTGGCCTCTCGCTATGTGTATCCAGTTGCCGAAAGTCAGGTTCGCTCCGGTCACGATGTCCTTCTTGTCCAGTTCGAGAGTGTCTTTGGCCTCGTCGATCACTGGGGATATGAGCAAGTTGCTCGGGATCGGCAGCACGGATAGCGCCAAGGGTTGCAACTGCACCGCCGGTGCACCGCCGCGTACGTAGGAGGCGGTAGCTTCAACGGATTTACCGATGCTGAAGGCCACCAGAGAGACAGGCGCCGTTAGTTCTCTGGGCGTGGCACCCACAGCGACCGGCAGCGATGTATACGAACCTGCCGCTGGCGTGCCTTGCGCCGCGATCCAGCGCACGCTGACCAGGTCGGCAGGCTGGCTCGGATAATCGAGCACAAACGTCAGCGTATTAATGGACGCAGAAGGATTCAAATGAGTGTTGCCGGTTGATTCCTTGATCCGTACTTCGCGGTTTTCCAGAACGTTGATCGTCCGGGTATTGGATACCCCGCCACCGGCGTATTGACCTTTAAAGATGTGTGGGCCCTGGGTCAATCCAGTAACCGGAAATTTCCATACGCCCGCTATGGCCGGCGCCCTGCCCAGAGGCGCTTGCCCGTCAAACACGCTGACTTCTTCTGTCGCGGCACCGTGCAATGTGGCGCTGGTGAAAAGCGTGTCGCCATCTTCGGCGATCTCCTGATCGAGCGGATCAGTGATCCGTTCGATCCTTGGCGCGCTCACAGGGTCCGTCAGGACGATGTAGTTACGATGTGCAAATGCCTGGGCATCGGACCGATCCGGACTGTTCTGCAGCCCGGCCCAAAACCTCATTGTCAACACGCTTCCATTTTGCAGACCTTGCAGCGGCGCGGCAGGGATCTTTTGTTCGTAATACCCGAGGCTGAATTCATTACCAACAATATTTCCCGGTGCTTGCCAATACCAGGCCTCCCAGACACTGCCGTCGGCTTTCACGCCTGTGAGCAGGAGCCAGAAGAACTGCTCGCGCCTGCTCAGCAGCCATGACCGGATACGTAAAGTAACCTCAGTCAGATCGCTCACATCCAAGTGAGTGCCCCCACCTTCGTCGTTTGCCTCTTTGATCACCGGCAGGGGCAGATCAAGTTGGTTTATGAGCGGTATGAAGAGCGGCAAAGGTTGCGATACCACAGGAGGTTCAGTGCCACGGTAAAGCGTGTAACTGACGATGACAGTCCGACCGAGATTGAAAGCCACCAGAATATTGTTAATGTGGGTCGTGAAAGGGGGTTTAAATCCGCCGATCGGTATGCGCGGCGACGTATAGGAACCGGGAACCTGGAGTCCCGGCCCACGTGATGGAAAGTAAGTCTCCTGGCAACCAAGGGAAGTCGATTATTACCGTCAGGTTGTACCGGGCGGCCGCTGGCAACAGGAAACCATTTGAACTTTCTTTAATTGCCAGTCGCGACAGATCGTCACGGGTAAGCGCGGTAATCGGCACGTCCATTTTCACTTCCCCCGAGGGCTGGCCGTTTCGGCATTGACCCATCAAACACGGAAAGGCGAGCACTCACCACTGTCAGAACTAACAGGGTGAACGCTGTTTTAGACGAACGGTCACTCACACCACTGGAACATCCAGCGACACCGACATGAACTGACTGATCCGCGACCGCAGCCATTTCTCTGCCGGGTCGTTGTCATGCACCCCGCTCCAGGCCATCGACAGTTGCGCCGCATCAATCGGAAACGGCGGATCTTCAGCTCGCAACGCACAACCTTCCACCAGCGCACACGCGGCGTAATCCGGCACGGTAGCGATCATCTCGGTGCCCGCCAACAGCGCGCGCAGGCCGCTGAACTGAGGTACACCGAGCACCACCCGGCGGCTGCGGCCGACCTTGGCCAGGTCCATGTCGATGTTGCCGCTCAGGTCCCCCCGAGAACGACACCATGGCGTGAGGCCGCTCGCAGTACTCGTCAAGCGTGAGCGGCCCCGGGCGGGTCGTCGCCACGCAGCACCTTGCAGGGAATGTCGCGCAGTTTCTTGCGCTTGGCGTTGGCCGGCAGATCGGTGGTGTAGCTCACGCCGACGGAGATTTCCCCGGACGCCAGCAACGCCGGCATCAGCAGGTAGTTGGCGCGGCGCACCACGACCACGATCCCCGGCGCCTCTTCCTGCAACTGGCGCAATAGCGGAGGAAACAGACCGAACTCGGCGTCATCCGAGAGGCCGATACGGAACACATCGCAACTGGTCGCCGGATCGAACTCCTTGGCCCGGCTGACCGCGCCGGAGATCACATCCATCGCCGGTTGCAGCTCCTGCAGAATCGCCAGCGCTCGCGCCGTCGGCTCCATGCCGCGACCGTTGCGCAGCAACAGCGGATCATCGAACAGGTCACGCAAACGCCCCCAGCGCGGCACTGACCGCCGGCTGGCCCATGAACAGTTTTTCGGCGACGCGGGTCAGGTTCTTTTCGAACATCAGGGCTTCGAAAATCACCAGCAGGTTCATGTCGACACGGCGCAGATCGTTACGGTTCATGGGCTGCAATTCCTTCTAAGACCGTTCGCAAGTGCTGAGCACTTTACCCGATCAACGGTGGTTTGCATCCGTGTCAGGCCTGCGAATTAACAACGATTAACTCGTCAGCCGGCATGTCCCTTCTTAACAATGAAGGCCTCTGCGCAGCGTTGTTTTTCACCTCCACGACACGGACACCGGCCATGGCTCCTCTACAGCAATCCGTCGCCCTCGCCCCTGCCAGCGAAACGCCCCGGCCGCTTATCGGCGGCCTCAGCCCGCAACGGGAGCGGCAGGTCAAACAACTGATCCTCGAACGCCTCGGAGAAAGCCTGGAAGTGGCCGAGCTGGCACGCGCCTGCTCATTGTCGCGCAGCCATTTCTCCCGGGCGTTCAAGGCCAGCACCGGTCTGGCGCCGCAGGACTGGATCCGCGAACAGCGCATTGCCCGCGCCAAGCTGCTGATCCGCCACACCGGCCTGAGCCTGACGCAGATCAGCCTGGAATGCGGTTTCTGTGATCAGGCACATTTCTGCCACATGTTCACCCGCAGCGAAGGGATCAATCCGTTCGCCTGGCGCTGTCAGGTCATGCGTGATGGCAACGCCCCCCCGGACACGGCATCTGAGCTTTTGAGCGTTGCGCAAGAGCCCGGCGTTGCACTGATGGCCAAACCTGAGGAATATGCTGCGATACCTTGTAGCCGACGATCTGCGTCTTCACGCAGCGTCCATCTACCAGGATCGCCGCATCACCGCAGGAGTGCGCTGTTGAGTCTTTCCCCGAATCAGGCCATCGGCTTCGGCCCCTATCGGATTTACACCGGACAACGATTGGTCATGGAAGGTGACCAGCCGTTGCGGCTGGGGCGGCGCGCCATGGATATTCTGCTGATGCTGCTGGCGCATGCCGGAGAAGTGGTGAGCAAGCAGCAACTGCTCGCCGGCGTATGGCCGGACACCGTCGTCGAAGACATCAATCTGCGGGTGCACATGGCCGCCCTGCGCAAGGCGCTGGGCGACGGTCAGGCCGGTCAGCGCTATATCGTGACCGTGGCCCAGCGCGGCTACAGTTTCGTTGCCCCACTGACGGTGCACGCCAACGGACAACGGCTACTGGAGGCGGCGCCCGGGCGCCACAACCTGCCGCTGCGCCGTACCCGGATGATCGGCCGCCAGTCATTGGTGGACAGCTTGATGCAGCAACTGCCGCGACAGCGCTGCATCACCCTCATCGGCCCCGGCGGCATTGGCAAGACCACCGTTGCCCTGCGCGTCGCCGAGCAGTTGCTCGGACGCTATCGCGATGGCATCCGCCTGCTGGATCTGGCGCCGCTCACCGACCCGGCGCTGATCGCCTCGCAACTGGCGACCCTGCTTGATCTGGCGGTACACGACGGCGCGCCGCTGGCGAGTGTGATCAACGATTTGCGCGAACGGCAGATGCTGCTGGTGATCGATAACTGCGAGCACCTCATCGATGCCGTGGCGCTGCTCGTCGAGAGCCTCCTGCGCGGCGCACCGCACGTACATATTCTGGCCACCAGCCGCGAAAGCCTGCGCGCTGAGGGCGAGTTCGTGCAGCGTCTGGAATCCCTCGATTGCCCGCCTGCGACGAGCCGTCTCGATCGCGAGCAGGCGATGACTTTCGCGGCCTTGCAACTGTTCGTCGAACGAACGATGGGCGCCCATGAACGCTTTGAACTGAGCGACGCCGAGTTACCCCTGGCGATGGAGATCTGCCGGCGTCTGGACGGTATTCCGTTGGCTCTGGAACTGGCAGCAGCGCAGGTCGAAAGCCTGGGGCTGAGCGGCTTGCTGGAGCAATGGCAGGATCACTTGCACCCACTGGCGGCGGGCAACCACCAGCGCCATGCGCGGCATCAAACGCTGCACGCCACGCTGGACTGGAGTTTCAATCTGCTCACCCCTTGCGAGCAGACTTGCCTGCGGCGCCTCGGGGTGTTTCGCGGTAGCTTCAGCCTGGCCTCGGCTGCGGCGGTGATCGTCGGTCAACACATCGATCCCACGCAGGTGCTCGCATCGGTCACGCAACTGGTGGGTAAATCGCTGCTGAACGTGGAAGTCGGTGATGAAGAAGTGTTTTATCGCCTGCTCGACACCACCCGCCATTACGCCCTGGAAAAACTCGAACTAAGCGGCGAACGCGAAACCCTGCGCGAACGCCACGCCGAACGTTATCTGACGTTGATGGAGCAAGCGCAGACCGAATGGGAACACACTCCGACCACACAATGGATCGAGCGCTATGCCCGAGGCCTGGAAGACCTGCGCGCTGCACTCGACTGGAGTTTGCACGGCAACGGCACGCGCCCTCTCGGCATCCGTTTGACCGCGACGTCGGCCGCGTTGTGGCAGGAGCTGTCATTGCTCAAGGAATATGGCGCGCATGTCCGTCAGGCGTTGTCCTTGCTCAAAAGCGCGGAACAACCCTGTCCGCGCCTGCAGACAGCCTTGCAACTGGCACTCGGCAGCGCTTGTTATCACACCTGCGGCGGTTCGCCGGAAACCATTAAAGCGTTCACTCAGGCTAACGCGCTGGCGCAGCAGCACCACGACGTCGCCGCGCAATTGCGCGCAATCTCCGGCCACCTGGCGGTCAATCTCAGCTGTGGGCATTACCAGGCGGCATTGCAGCAAAGCGAACAATTCGACCGCCTCGGTGGCCACGACGACCCGCTGCTGTCATTGAGCATTCACCGCTTGCGCGTCCTTGCGCTGCACTTTGCCGGCGACCAGCCGCGCGCGCGGATCAACGCCGAGCAAGTGATTCAGCGTATGGCCCACAGTGGTTGTCGCAACCGCTTCACCCACGGTTTTGGCGTGCAGTACGACCAGAGCGTGGCTTCGTTGACCATTCTCGCCCGGGTGTTGTGGCTGCAGGGGTTTCCCGAACAGGCGTGGCGCACCGCCCGACAGGCGCTGGATATCGCCGTGCAGATCAACCACGGGACGTCGATCTGCTACACCCTGGCATTGGCCAGCTGCCTGATTGCGCATTACAACGGCGACGCCAGGACTGCGCGCGAATTGTTGCAACTGTTGCTGGAGCAGGCGCAGAAGCACTCGGTGCTGCTGTTCTATCGCTGGGGACGGCACTATGCGCAGGTGATCGATGAACGCCTGGCCCAACCCGACGCGCCGGCGGATAACGGGCTGATCAAGGAGCTGATGGTCACACTCGATGCCCGCCATATCGATGAAGCGCTGCTGGAGCGGGCGCACAGTGGTGCAGCAGGCTGGAGCACGGCGGAAGTGTTGCGGGCCGAGGCTGAGCGATTATTGGCGGACGAGGCGGATTGTCCGCAGGGACGCCTTGGCGAGCAGGCAGAACACCTCCTGCAAAACGCCCTCGCCATCGCCCGCGCCCAGGGCGCGCTGGCCTGGGAACTGCGCAGCGCCACAACATTGGCCCAACTGTGGCAGCGCCAATCACGCCACCGCGAAGCACTGGAGCTACTGACCCCGATCCATCAACGCTTCACCGAAGGCTATGCCACGCCGGACCTGCGCAAGGTGCGCTTATTGCTCGATGCGTTGCATGAACAGTTGCACACCCGCAGCTGATCGATTTGGCCTGCGGTACAGCGCACGATGGTACGCGATAGCACTCGGTTCAACGCTGGCTTCGGTCTGTTCACGGACGTAACAGCGAAGAAGATTGAGCATTCGATAACGCACCACGTCTGCACCCCGCTCCACCGTCAGCCATGACTTGGCAGCCAGGCGTTCAATCACCGATCGCAGATGCCCACCGTCGATGACCCGCAGCGCAGCCTCTTCGGTGAAGGCCATCTTGAATACCGACAGGCGCTGCAAGACCCGGCGTTCGCAGGGCCGCAGATCCTGATAGCTCCAGTCCAACGCTGCGCTCATGGATTGATGTCTTGGCTTCGCGGTGCGGCGGCCATGCCTGAGCAGGTGCAGGGCGTTGTCCAGTTGCGCTTGCAGCCCTACCAACGCCAGCGCATCGATCTGCGCGGCCGCCAGCTCAATGGCCAATGGCAAACCGTCGAGACGGCGACAGAGACTGCACACGGTTTGCAGATCCTGCTCGCGCAAGCTGAAATCGTGCTGCCGGGCACGCGCGCGACTGACCAGCAATTGCACCGCCGAATAGCCCATGAGCTCATCGACACTGGCCGGTGTCGAGGCCTTGGGAAAGGTCAATGGCGCAATCGGTTGCAGGGTTTCCAGATTGGCCTGCAACGGTTCGCGACTGGTGACCAGCAGCGCCAGCCGCGGAGCCGCCATTTGCAGTCGCTCCACCAATGCCCGGCATGAGTCACGACACCGCTCGCTGTTATCCAGCAGCAGCAAGGCATGACGCGACGCTAACGCATCGAACGAAAGGTCGAGGGTGCGCAACAGATGTTCAAGCAGTGACGGCGCATCACCGAGCATGGACAGGTCGATATACCAGACGCCGTCGCGGTAATGCTGCAACAGCAATTCGGCCACCCGCAGCGCCACCGTGGATTTGCCGATGCCGGCCGGCCCGGTCAGTGTCATCAAGCGGCACAGGGGCATTTGCCGGACCAGACGGCCCACCAGCGAATCGCGGCCGATGACCGGAGTCAAGCGGGCGGGCAGATTCTGTTGCGGCGTCTGCAAGCTGTCGAACACGATCTGCGCGACGCTGTCGCCGTGCACCGGCGCGATAAAGCTGTAACCACATTGCGGCACGTTGACGATGTAGCGCTGGCCCTTCTCGCCATCGCCCAGCGCCCGGCGCAACGCGGCGATGTGCACCCGCAGGTTGATCTCTTCGACCACACTGTCCGGCCACACGCGGGCGATCAACTGTTCCTTGCGGACGACGCGACCGGCGTGCTCGACCAGCACCTGCAAAATATCGAGGGCGCGGCCGCCCATGCGCAATGGTCGATCCCCGTCGAGGATCAGCCGTTGGCGCAGATGAAAGGCGTATGGCCCGAAATACAACACCGATGCAGCGGGTAAGTCTTTGTGGCTGTTCATGCCGTTTTCCAGCGCCAGCGCGCGCGGGCAGCATGCCCTCGGCGCTCAGCGCGTCTCCCTTCCAAGCGTTACCGTTTATCTTGGCAGGCGCAGGTGACGGTACAACCTCCATACAGGGCGCAACACGGACATCCGGATGCACCGGACGGACACAACCGCTCTAGCTGAACTGTTCGCGGTATTGCGCCGGGGTCAGGCCGAGCTTTTCAGCAAACAGAAAACGCATATGGCGCACACTGCCGAAACCACTTTTGTAGGCCACGGTCTTCAAGGGCAGCTCAGTGGTTTCCAGCAGATTACGCGCGCAATCGATCCGGGCGTTTTGCAAAAACTCCATCGGCGTCATGTTCACATCCCGCGCAAACAGCCGCGCAAAATGCCGGGTACTCATGTTCGCCAGCCCCGCCATGCGCTCGACGGTAAAGGCTTCGTCGAGATGCTCCAGCACATGGTTCTGCACGCGGGTGATCGCGGTTTCCTGTGGCGCCACTGCGGCCATCAACGGACTGAACTGCGCTTGCCCGCCCTGACGTTTCATCACCACCAGCAGCACCTTGGCCACGTCCTGAGCGAGCTTTTTCCCGTGATCCCGGGCGACTACGGCCAATGCCAGATCGATGCCGGCGGTCACGCCTCCCGAAGTAATCAGATTGCGGTCTTCGGTGTAAATCTGGTCGGTTTCCACCTGCGCCTTGGGGAACGCCTTGATCAGACGTTCGGTGTAGTTCCAGTGAGTGGTCACGCGATAACCGTCGAGCAGACCGGCATGCCCGAGCACAAACGCCCCTGTGCAGATCGAACCGTAGCAACCGGACTGCCCCACCGAGCCTTGCAACCACGCAAGCAGCGCCGGGTGTTTTTCGTTATAGGCACCCGGTCCACCCGGTACCAGCAGCAGGTCGAAGGCCTGGGCCGGGTCGTCAATATGGCGGTCGGTCTGCACCTGCACACCATTGGAAGCTCGCAGCATCCCGTGCTCAGTGCCCAGGGTGATCAATTGGTAGTGATCTTCGGGTTTCAAGTAGCGATTGGCGACCGAAAACACCTCCATGGGGCCGGCCATGTCGAGCAGGAGAAAGTCGGGGAACAGCACCATTGCCACGGTTTTCATGGGTGAACATCACTGAAATCAAGGGAAGGAACAGACCCGCATTATCGCCAAGTGCGTGACATCCGGCGAAAAGAATGCGTGATCGACTCCACAAAACTGTCAACCTGAGCAGGACAGTATTTCAATTTCGATCTACTTATTGCCTCAGCCGATTAACAGTAACCTTCTCCTCACTCGGACGAATCAACGTCCTGCAAGGAGAATTCATCATGCTGACCCTTCGCAAAGCTTCCGAACGCGGCCTCGCCAATCATGGCTGGTTGAAGTCCTTCCACACCTTTTCCTTCGCCAGCTACCGCGACCCGCGCGAACAGGGTTTTTCCGACCTGCTGGTGATCAACGATGACCGCGTGGCGGCTGGCAAGGGTTTCGGCCAGCACCCGCACCGCGACATGGAGATCTTTTCCTACGTGCTTGAAGGTGCGCTGGAGCATAAGGACACCTTGGGCACCGGCTCGGTGATCCGCCCCGGTGACGTGCAACTGATGAGCGCAGGCAGTGGCGTGGCCCACAGCGAATTCAACCATTCGGCCACCCGTCCAGTGCACTTTCTGCAGATCTGGATCGTGCCGGAAATGGCGGGTGCCAAGCCGCGCTACCAGCAGGAGCACTTCAGCGCGCAGAAAAAAACGCGGTCGCCTGCAACTGATTATCTCGCCGGACGGTAGCGATGGTTCGCTGACAGTGCGCCAGGATGCGCGGGTTTACGCCGGGTTGTTCGATGGCAAGGAAAGCGCGACGCTGGAACTGCCCGCCAACCGTTACGCCTACGTGCATGTGGCGCGTGGCAGCGTTGAACTCAACGGCCAGTCGTTGCAGGAAGGTGACGGCGTGCGGGTTCGCGAGGAACAGGCGCTGACCCTGAGCAATGGCGTGAATGCCGAAGTACTGGTGTTTGACTTGCGTCCGCAAGAGCTGCCGCAAATGCCATGAGGCAGGGGTTTTCAATGGCAACAAAAACGGCCTTCGATTGAAGGCCGTTTTTATTTTGGCGACACCGATGATGGCAGCTCGGCTGGCTTCGCTGCACCGACATCCTTGCCCGCCTGAACCGCCGCCAACGTTGTTTGTACCGCTACATAAAGGTTGGCCTGGCTGGCGAAATACCCACCCACGACAATGCTGACCACGCCAAACAAATACACAGCCGTTGCCATCCAGACATTGGCATTGACGGTGCCGGCCTTTTTGAGCGCCTCTCTGGATTCAATGGCAATGCCTTGAATCATTGACTCGTACCGTTTATCCCGCTCGAACTGGATGCGCTCAATAGCCTTGTCTCGCTCTGTCTGAGAGCCAAGGAACTCTCGGATATCTGCGTGCACTCGCTCTACGCGAGCATCCATTCTTGCCTCGATGGTCTCGATCCTCGCGTTGAATTCTTCACGGCTGATTGCGTTCATGGCTGGTGTGTTACGACCTCTGCTCAATGTGTCAGTGCTTTGATATTGCTCGAATTCCCTGGCTTTCAATCCGATCCCTTCCCTGGGTTACCGATACCTGTTCTGGCGCATCACTCACACCGATTTCCTGGCGCTGCAAGTTGCATCAACAGTAGGGCTGGCGCTTCAAGCCCACAAGCCGGCAGATTCTGCTGTGGGTGTAGGGCGTTTCGTCAGACGATGTAGCTTCTCCAAAGCGCTTTGAGCCGTCACTCATTCTCCAGTGCAAACGCCTCGACAATCTGCTCAATCACCGCCCTGACCCGTGCGGTGTGGCGCAAGTCCGCGTGGGTCACCAGCCAGACCTCATACGGTTGCGGGCGATTGCGCTCCGGCCAAAGCCTGATCAGGCCATCGCGCTCGCCCATGTACACCGGAATTTCTCCTAAGCCCAGGCCAGCCGCAATCGAGCGCCGTACCAGCAGACTGGAGCTCAGGCTGGCGACGATACGCCCGCGCTGCAGCGGTTCGCACACCAGTGTCATGTCCTTGTGCGTCTGCAAATACGGTTGGTAGACCACGAGGTCATGGCCTTCGAACGCCGTACCCTGCGGCGGGATGCCATGAGCGTCGATATACGTCTGTGATGCGAACAATCCCACGGGCCAGCGCGCAATCCGCCGCGCGATCAGATCGGGATTGTCAGGCCGGGTATTGCGCACGGCGATGTCGGCCTCGCGCTTGGCCAGGCTGAGGATCTGCGTGGAGGCGTCCAGTTGCACACGCACGTCCGGGTGCTGCGCGTGCAGGCGGCTAATGGCCGGGATCAGGAAGTCGATGGCCAGCGAGTCGGTGGTGCTGACGCGTACGGTGCCGGTCAGACGATCATCCAGGCCCTGAATCTGCCGCTCAAGTTCCAGCGCCGACTGCTCCATTTTTTCCACGCTTTTGAGCGCGGCTTCGCCGACTGCGGTCAGTGCGTAGCCGTCGGAGGTGCGCAGGAACAAGGTGGCGCTCAGGGATTTTTCCAGCGCCGTGATCCGTCGCCCGACAGTCGCCTGATCCACCCCCAGAACCCGCGCTGCGCCGCGTAAGGTCGACTCTCTGCATACCGCGAGAAATACCCGCGCATCATCCCAGTTCATGCTGTCCCGCCCGATGCAAATTTGCATCACTATAAAGCCAATTCGCTGCATTACCGCAGCAAAGATAGCCGATATTCTGAGTGCCTTAGAACTTCCTCAGGATGGCTGTCATGCGTACATCGACCTCAGCGTTACCGATTTTCTCGGGACTCTGCGCCAGCCTGGTCGGCATTGGTCTGGCGCGTTTTGCCTATACACCGCTTATTCCCTCGCTGATTCAGGCGCAGTGGTTTTCTGCCAACGACGTGGTCTACCTTGGCGCAGCCAATCTGGTCGGCTATCTGATCGGCGCCCTGCTCGGCCGGCCGCTAGCGCGGCAACTGGGCAATAAAAACGCCCTGCGACTGATGATGCTCCTGGTCACCGCAGCGTTTTTTGCCTGTGCATTTCCGTTGTCGGTGAGCTGGTTCTTTGGCTGGCGGTTGCTGTCGGGGATTACCGGCGGTGCAATTATGGTGCTGGTGGCGGCGACTGTACTGCCCCATGTGCCGGCATCCCGCAAAGGACTGGCCAGCGGTGCGATTTTTCTCGGTATCGGCCTGGGGATTGCCGCCTCCGGGACCATCGTCCCGCCCTTGTTGAATATGGGCCTGCACGCCACCTGGTTGGGACTGGGCGGATTGTCGTTGTTGCTGACCGTAACAAGCTGGTTTGGCTGGCCTGCTGATCTACCACACCCGACCGCCATTCACGCAGGCGCGACGGTTGAGCCAACCCCCTCCGCCGTCTATTTACTGTTCGGACAATACGCATTCATGGCCGCAGGACTGGTGCCGGCCATGGTGTTTCTGGTGGATTACGTCGCTCGTGGGCTCGGTGCCGGGGCGCAAATTGGCGCACTGGTTTGGGTGATGTATGGCCTGGGCGCAATTGTCGGCCCGGTAAGTTATGGCTTTCTCGCGGATCGGCTTGGCGCGCGGATGGGGATTCGGCTGGTATTGCTGGTACAGGCGATTGCACTGGGACTGCTGGCGGTTTCCCAGTCCTTCATGGCGTTGGCCGTGCTGGCAGTGATCATCGGCTCATTCCCGCCCGGGATCGTCCCGCTGGCCCTGGCTCGCGTGCATGAACTGGTGCCTGATCACCATCGCCAGCAAATCGCCTGGAGCCGCGCCACCGTATCGTTTGCCACGTTTCAGGCGCTGGCCGGATTCGCCTATTCGGCACTGTTCAATGCCACGGGCGGTCATCACGCAATGCTCTTCGTGATCGCCGCAGGGGCGATTGCCGTGGCGATCTTGTTGGAGCATGCCCTGAAATGGCTGCCCTCAGCGACTGAACCACGCGTCTGTGAAAATTGAAGGGAATCATTGCCTGCGGGCTGTGCTCCCATCTTCAGAACCTCAAGCAACAGGAATCGACATGACCTTGCCCAGCGAAATGACCCGTATCGAAATCACTCAACCTGGTGGCCCCGAAGTGTTGCAAGCCAAGCGTGTGCCCCTGCCCGTCGCCGCAGCCGGCGAAGTGCTGATTCGCGTGCATGCCGCCGGGATCAACCGCCCCGACGCCCTGCAACGGGCAGGCAAGTACCCGATGAAGCCGGGCATGAATCCGATTCCCGGTCTGGAAGTGGCCGGCGAAGTGGTGGCGCTGGGTGCGGGGGTCAGTCAGTTTGCCGTGGGGGACAAGGTTTGCGCGCTGACCAACGGCGGCGGTTACGCTGAATACTGCACGGTGCCGGCCGGGCAAACCTTGCCGATCCCCGAAGGTCTGGACTGGGTGCAGGCCGCCGCGATTCCCGAAACGTTCTTTACCGTATGGGCCAACCTGTTCGGTCTCGGCAACGCCCAACGTGGTCAGCGCGTGCTGGTCCACGGTGGCACCAGCGGCATCGGTACCACCGCACTGATGCTGTGCCGTGAATTCGGCATCGAAGCCTTCGCCACCGCCGGCAGTGCCGATAAATGCGCGGCAATCAGCAAACTGGGTGGGCAACCGATCAATTATCGCGAGCAGGATTTCGCCACGGTCATCGCCGAAAAAACTGCAGGCCAAGGGGTGAACGCGATTCTCGACATCATGGGCGCCTCGTACCTCAACGGTAATGTCAGCGCACTGGCGATGGATGGCCGATTGGTGATGCTCGGCTTTCTCGGCGGCGGCAAGGCCAACGACATCGACCTGCTGGCGATCATGGCCAAACGGGCAGTGATCACCGGTTCGCTGCTGCGTGCGCGAACCACAGAGGAAAAGGCCGAGATTGCCGGGCAACTGCGCGAACATGTTTGGCCAGCGCTGGCCGCCGGGCGCTGCCTGCCGATCATCGACAAGGTCTACTCGCTGCACGAGGCGGCCCAGGCGCATACACGCATGGAAGGTGGCGACCATATCGGCAAAATCGTCCTGCGGGTGGACTGAGCTGCAGCATCTTGTAATTGTTGCGAGGAGACGGTGGTCGAAAAACTCACGCGCAGATCAAGGCATCTGGTAAAAAGCCTTCTTTGTCTGCGCCGTGGTGAACCGTTTAATGTTTCTGTCCTTCATGACGCGTTTGCGTCGTCGCCGTCTGGCGTTCGCCTGCATGGCTGCGCTGATCATTGGCGTACCGACGAGTTGTGCGGTGCTCGAGCACACCGAGCGCAAGCTGCTGTTTCGGCATCGAACCGGGCACGGCCGGCTGGTATCACGGCTTGCCGGGCAGCGTGCAGGAACTCGACCTGCAGCCCAGGAGCTTCAAGGCCGGGGAGAATATTCATGCCTGGTGGTGGCCGGCGGAAAAAGCCAATGCACCGGCCATTCTTTATCTGCATGGCGTGCGCTGGAACCTCACCGGGCAGCTGTTCCGCATCGAACAATTGCGCGCGGCCGGCTACTCGGTACTGGCCATCGACTACCGCGGTTTCGGTCAGAGCAAGGGCGATCTGCCTTCGGAAAGCAGCGTGTACGAAGACGCCCGTGTGGCGTGGGAGCGCTTCAAACTGCTGCAGCCCGACCCGAGCAAGCGCCTGATCTACGGTCACTCGCTAGGCGGTGCCGTGGCCATTGATCTGGCGGCAGAGCTCGGCCAGGACGCCGCGCGGGACCATGCACCGCTACCGGTCAAGGGTCTGGTGATCGAGTCGACCTTCACCTCCCTCGCCGATGTGGCCGCCGCCGTGGCCAACACCTCGCTACCGGTGCGCTGGCTGCTGTCGCAGAAATTCGACTCCATCGACAAGATCGCCGAGATTCACATGCCGCTGTTGGTAGTGCACGGCATGGCCGACGCGTTCGTGCCGCCACGCTTCAGCGAGCAACTGTTCAACGCCGCCCGACAACCGAAACGACTGCTGCTGGTGCCAGGCGCGACCCACAACAACAGCATGGCACTGGGCGGACAGAATTATCGCAAGGCGATCGATGCGCTGATGCAATCAAAACCCGCGCCGCGCGTGGCCGGCCCGGCAATGGCCCGCAACGCACAGGACTCCTAACGATAGCCGCGAGCCTGCAGATCGAACAATTTGGCGTAGCGTCCATTGGCGGCAATCAGGCTGTCGTGACCGCCCTGCTCCAGTATCCGTCCGGCCTCCAGCACAATGATCTGATCGGCGTTGCGCACACTGGAAAAAGCGATGGGAAATCAGCAGGGTCATGCGACCTTCGGTGTGCTGGCTGAAATGCTCGAACACTGCCGCTTCCGCTGCCGGATCCAGGGCCGAGGTCGGCTCGTCGAGAATCAGGATATCGGCATCGCGGCGCATGTAGGCCCGGGACAAGGCAATCTTCTGCCATTGCCCACCCGACAACTCCTGACCACCAGCAAACCAGCGGCCCAACTGTGTGGCGTAGCCGCGGTCGAGCCCTTCAATGAACGGCGCGGCCATGCCTTCGGTAGCCGCAGACTTCCAGCGTGATTCTTCATTGAACGCCAGAGTATCGCCAACGCCAATGTTTTCACCCACGGTGAACTGATAGCGGATGTAGTCCTGGAAAATCACGCCGATGCGTCGGCGCAAAGTGGTTTCTTCCCAATCCTGCAAGTCACTGCCATCAAGCAGGATGCGCCCTTGATCCGGCCGATACAGGCGGGTCAGCAGTTTGATCAGGGTGGTCTTGCCTGAACCGTTCTCCCCCACCAGCGCCACGCTCCTGCCCGGCACCAGGTGCAGGTCAATGCCTTCCAGTGCCGCGCGAATGGCGCCTGGATAGCGAAAACCGACGTTTTCAAAGCGCAGGCCATCGCCCGGATGCGCGCCGACGGTGAGATGACCGGAATCGGCCAGCACCGGTTCAGCCAGGTATTCGTAAAGGTTCGACAGGTACAAACCGTCTTCATACAAGCCGCTGATTGCGCTCAGACTGCTACTGACCGCGCTTTGCCCCTGCTTGAATAACACCAGGTACATGGTCATTTGGCCGAGACTGATATTGCCGTGCACGGCATCGATCACCACCCACGCATAGGCCAGGTAGAACGCCCCGGTGCCGAGCAAGCCGAGACCAAAACCCCAGCCATCGCGACGCAAGGTCAGGCGCCGATCCTCGGCATAGAGCTTGGCGAACGTGTCCCGATAACGCTGCAGCAGCAACGGTGCAAAGCCGAACAACTTGACCTCTTTGATATAGGCCTCGTGGGACAGCAAGGTTTCGATGTAATTTTGCTGCCGACTTTCCGGGGCCCGGCGGGTAAACAAGCGGAAAGCATCGCCGGAAAAATGTGCCTCGGCAAAGAATACCGGCAACGCGCCGATCACCAGCAACAGCAGTGCCCACGGCGAAAAGTGCACCAGCAGCACACCAAAGCTGATCAGCATGATCAGGTTCTGGATCAGCCCCAGCGACTTCATCACCAACGCCAGCGGTCGAGTCGAGGCTTCGCGGCGCACGCGCACCAGCTTGTCGTAGAACTCGGAGTTCTCGAACTGCACCAGCGACAGGGTCTGGGCCTTTTCCAGAATCAGCGTGTTGACCTTCTGCCCCAGTTGCACCCGCAGCAGCGACTGCTGGACCGACAATGCCCGTTGCGTGCCGGACAACAACGCCAACACCCCCGCCTCCAGCAGGACATAACGCAACACCGGCCACAGCGGGGCAGCGCCCTGCTGCGCGTGCAACTGCATCGCCGTCACCACCGCATCGACAATACGCTGCCCCAGCCACGCGGCCAGCGCCGGCAGCACGCCGGCAATCAGGGTCGCCAGCACCAGCCCCAGAAACAATCCGCGTGATGTCGCCCAAACCAATAGCAAGGCGCGCCGGGCCTGATCGAACAGGGCGTTGAAGCGGGAAATCAAAGGCATGGCAGATCAAGCTCGACAGGTCGTACAGGGTGTCATGGTACTCCGCAGGGTTTGTCCGTGCTGAAACCCGGTGTTTTCAGAAGAAAAACATCTGGAAAAACTCCGGCCGTTGCGACGTCCAATGCTCTGCTATGTTTTTAACCGCCTTTCGCGGAACCTGGCGAAAATCGCCTCTCTCCGCGCCTACTGCCAGGAGCGCAACCATGCGAATCAATCCCTATCTGATCTTCAACGGCAACTGCCGCGAAGCCTTCACTTTTTACGAACAAGCCTTGCAGGGCAAACTCGAAGCGATGATGACTTTCGGCGAAACACCCGCTGCCGAACACGTACCGAAAGAGCACCACAACCTGGTCATCCATACCTGCCTGAAAGTCGGCGATCAGATGATCATGGCCTCCGACACCACGCCCGACCGGCCAACCGGCGGCATGAGCGGTTGCTCGATCTCCCTCAACGTCGACAGCATTGCCGAAGCCGAGCGAGTGTTTAATGCGCTGGCCAAGGACGGTCGTGTCGACATGCCGCTGGAGGCGACGTTCTGGGCCGCCCGGTTCGGCATGCTGGTCGATCGCTTTGGAGTCTCCTGGATGGTCAATTGCGAGAGCGACAAGTGACGCCGACGTTTCGTCAGGCATGAAAAAGCCCAACCGTTTCAGGTTGGGCTTTTGGGTTTATCGCTGGGCCAGTTCATGCCGCACACATTGTTCGTAATAAGTCTGCTTGACTGCCGCCGGCTTGAGCTTCGAGGTGCTGTTGTAGGTCTGCTCGGTAATGCCCATCGCCGTCATGCGCATCCACGGTTGCTGGAACTTGCGCACCTGCAACTGCTTGCGTGCGCCATACAACGAGATCCCCGACAGCTTCGACTGCTGCGCCCCGGCGGCGATGTCCGAGCCCCAGGTACAGGCAAACCGATGACTCTTGCTCAACTCCCTCGCTTCAATGGCCGAAGCAAAGGCAGCCAGGGAAAGCGTTGCAACGGTTATGACAATCGTCCGCATATAGCCAACCTAACCTTTTGAAAAAAGGCGATTTTGCCGAGGAAGCTCAGACCTGGGGGCCAGCAAATTGCCGCATGGCGCGCAAAGCCAGCCGTTCGTCCAATGAGCAGCACCTTGGCGAGCCTGGTGCCTCCAATGCGGTACACCCCCCAACAAGGCCGCAAAAATGGACAACAAGATTGCAACCCTGATGCTTGCAAGCCTGATGCTGGCTGGCTCTGCCTTGACGCTGGCAACCGAGAAAGCAGGATCAGCCGCACCGCCCACGGCCATCCCAGGCGTCAATCAATCCAGCAACACATCTGAATCAAACGAAGAAAAAGCCAACAAGAAAGGTGAAGAAGCCTCAGGCTCGAACTCGGGCGCAGAATCGAAAGAAAACCGAGAAAGACGCGGCAACCTCCAGCGACTCGGAAGATATTCAGCGCAAGCCAAAGCAGTAACCACTGGATTGACCGACAGCGAACGCCGATCATGCTGGGCATCGCCAATCCCCTGCAGATGAATGAAAGTATGCCTAGCAAAGAAGCGCAAACCCGGGCACCCGCGACCGCCGCTGACATCGAACGCTCGATCCAGGCCCTGAACAAAATGGCGGAACGTTTATGGGGCGATGGCCGAGAGTCAGAAGCAAAGGCACTTCTGGATGCACTGGATGCATTGAACCGGGCGCTGGACCGGATCAGGATTGGTGAGAGCCGTAGGGTTCTGCATTGAGGCGTGGCTTTTTGGCTGCGCACAGCATAGTCGTCCCGCAAAACTCACGCGCATGAAAAAGGCCAATGTCATTAACATTGGCCTAAGTCATTGAAATATATGGTCGGGACGGAGTGATTCGAACACTCGACCCCTAGCACCCCATGCTGGGGCCTGAAGAACCATAACATATTGATTTTAAAAGGATATACCTTATTAAACTGGTTGCAAAACATCCA
The DNA here is from genome assembly GCF_014060985.1 of Pseudomonas sp. MD195_PC81_125. Classification (NCBI taxonomy): domain Bacteria; kingdom Pseudomonadati; phylum Pseudomonadota; class Gammaproteobacteria; order Pseudomonadales; family Pseudomonadaceae; genus Pseudomonas; species Pseudomonas sp. MD195_PC81_125. The sequence goes on along the minus strand of NZ_JABULD010000001.1, from coordinate 42,113 downwards.
GTTTTTTGTGCTTATGCAAACGGAAACACGCGGCCTCCAGAGGAGGTTTTGCGCACCATCTCCACGGCGTTCTGCCGTAAGAATAATTACCCCTGCTACGCTGGTTTCGTCTACGGAGGAAACCAAAATGCCAAATTCCGATCTGCTCCCTTCCCTGCTCTTCAAGATCAACGAAAACCAGCTCGCCCTCGAAGCCGCCATCATGGAACTGTCCAACTGGGTCGAGCAGCGCGGGTCGGCAGATGTCGCCGAGAATGTCCGCGGCGCACTCTGGACGATCGACAAGAACGAGGAGTTCATCAAGATGACCCTGGCGGTTTTGATGGCGCCCGACTGACAGCTCGTCGCCTCACCCTCGCCCGTCCGCAGCGCCTCGATTACTGTATATCCAAACAGTAAATAGCAAGGCGCCTCCCGTGGAACTCTCCGATATCGAAAACACCGACGACTGGCTCGGCTGCCCCACGCCGCTCGAAACCTGCCGGCATCAGCTCGCACTCTACGAAAATGAGTTTCAGGAACTGAACCTGCAATTGCGCCAAGCCAGGGAACGGATATTCAAGCTGGTCGAGATGCACGCTGAGATCAGCAAGGAGTGCGACACCCTACGGTCACAGCTGACCGCAGCCAAGGCTGAAGCCGCGGAAGCGAACAGTCGTGCCAGCGACATCGAAACTCGCAGCAACTGGGAACTGATGGCGAAGAATAGGCACATCAGCGAACTGAACGCGGAGGTCTTGGCTTTACAGGGTAAGAGCGTATTTCAAAAATCACCTGCCCCAATACCGCGTGACTGAGCGCGTTTATTCGACACGCGGCAGAGTTAACGTCCGGATATAGGCTTGGCACGCCTGCAGCGCGATCAGCCCCCGGTCGCCGGTATCGGTGATGGCGATAATTCGTTGAGCATGCGCTGGGTCAAGTCGGGCTCGTACGGCTGCATGATCCACGCCGCCGGCGCCGGCGGTGGCTTGCACACCGCAGCCTTTGGCAGCATCGGTTGCGTCGAGGAGGACTGACAGCCGCAGATCAGAAGTGGCAAGGCGATCGCGCAGGCGATCTTGGTCACGTTGGGCATCGGTCATTTTCCTGAAGTGGGTTTGCTCGCTGGCCGCCAGCCGCTGCTCGAGCGCCAGACGCTTGTCCTGCTCGGCCTGCTGTGCAGTGGCCGCGGCCTGGGTCAGTTGATTGAGGGTTTCGGCGTGCTGCTGGGACTGCTCGGCCAACTGGTTGCCGTAGCGCCAGTCCTGAAACTGCCAGGCGCTGCCGGCGCCGAGCAGCACCAGCGCCACCACGCCCACCGTTTTCCACGGAACGACCATCACGGCACATCCTTGAAGAAGACGTGTCCGCCCAACTTGAGCGTCTGCTTGGCCTTCGCCGCCCAGGCCGGGGCCTTGATGCTGGTGGCGTAGTAATGCGTGGCCCCTCCGGTAGGATCAGGCACCTTCCCGTCGATCACCTGGTCTGCCGCAATCCGACATTGCGCCAGTTCGCGGAACGGGATTTCCTTCACGCCGATCAGGAACTGATAGTTCGGGTCGGTCTTGTTCCAACAGCTGAACTGGTACGCTTCTGGCAGACGCCGGCGTAGCCCTCGCCCCACCACGAATTGGTCTTGCCGTCGAACACGCGGTTGCGGATCGTCCACGCCACGGCGATCTGGCCGGCGGTTCCCTCGCCGCGGGCTTCGCCCCACAGCGTGCGGGCGAGGATGTCGCGGTCTTTCTCAGTTACAGGCATCAGTTTTCTCCAGACAAAAAAATACCCGCTCGATGGCGGGCTCTTCGGGGTGACTACCTAAAACGGCTCGGTCTAAGCGCGAGCGACCGTTGTTTCATCGTTATAGAGCGCCGGCTGTTCTGGCCAAGTCGGCGCCGTCGGCCAGATCGGTTGACCGGTCACGCGGCCGAGAAACACCCGGTACTTTTTCCACTCGGCCAGCATTGCCACTCGATGGGGCTTCTCTTCAACCTCCTCCGGCAAAGCGTAATCGCCGTCAATGGCGTCGTTGATTGCATCGACTCGACCCTGCAGGGCAGTGACCTGGGCAGTCGCAAGGCGTGTCCGCGCATTGAGATCGGCCGTCGTTTCGCGCAGCAGATCTTGAGCGGCAATTGCGGCTATCAACGACTGGGGAATTTCCTCGACAAGGCTTTCACCTTCAGCCAAGTCGGCATCAGTAAACCCCTCTCCGACCGCGCGCCAGCCGTAGCTTGTGATTGCGTAAGGCATCATCTGTCCATCCCATAGCCGGTAATATCGATTGAAAGCGATCCGCCGGTACCAGAGTTGAAGTACCAGAGGTTCCCCGAGTCGTCCAGGGTTGTGTCACAGGACACTTTCCCACCCGGCTCCGCCCCAACCATGGTTACGTTGAAGTTTCCGGGCGCGAGGTTCGCCACGGGGGTGCCGTTGTTGTTCATGCTCAAGCGGACGCTTTTTGTAACGTTGATTGGAACGATGGCCGAGGTAACAACTATGGTTGGAGCAGTTGCCGCTCCATTGGAAAGAACCCGGTACGGCGCTGCGATCAGGTTGTCTCGATAGTTGATCATCCCGTCGTTGCCAGCAGTAAATCCAAGAACCCCGCCATTGGTGCTCGAACGAAAAGCCCCGATGAAGCGGCGGGTTGTATCTCCCGCTTTCGTTCTGGCGGAGCCCATATACGGCGCCGCCGGAGCGGTCGTGACCAGTTCAATAGCAGCAGCGCCAGAGTTCTCATACAGATACGCGTAATACCAAACCGATGCAGGAAGTGCCAATCCGCTCAGGGTGATATCTGCGGAAACCGTAACTCGTCGGCCGAGGCCCGGGATGTAGGCGGTACCGCTGGAGAAGGTGAGAGAGGTCGGGGCCGGCCTTGAGGGAATCAATCCAGCGATCAACGCGGTGAGGCTCGACGTATCTTCTTTGGAGGCCTGCAATTTACCGAGGGCCGCCAGCACGCTGTCGGTCGCGACAACCGGTGTCCTCACTGTCAAATCAAGTCCGGTCAGCGTTGTTCCGCGAACACCTGCAGCGGTCATGTATTTGTTGGTCAGCCCCTCTGGCAGTCCGTCGGTATTGGTCAGATTCAGCGAGTTGCGCACGCCAGCCTGCGTAGGAATTTCTCCCAGTACAGCCATCACCCCGCCGAATTGATTGACCAGCGCCCGCAGTGCATCTGCCGAGTCTTTGACATAGCCCTGCATCGGAGCCAAAGCATAAGCGCCGGATGAATTGGTTGCCCCCAGATAGTTTGGCGAGATAGCGAGCGAGGTCTCGCTCGGGATGTTGATGACTTCGTACCAACCGCCATCAGGCCCGCGGAAGGCGTCACCGACCCGGCCGTTAGAAAAGAACGCCGTATTGGTACCGGTCACGACGTTGGAGTTTTGGACGACAGAAACCGTCCCGGCTTTGTACCAGGGCATTGAATTTCTCCAGAAGAAGTTGAGGCTCAGGCCAGCAATTTGGCGCAGAGAAATGGGCGATGGCCCTGATCGGTCCAGGCTGTAAAGGCGAGGCTGTACATCATGATGCGGCCGCCAGCGTAATCGACTCCAAGAGCGCAACCGCCACCGGTACCGTCGTTGTGGCAGTTCATCGTGAAAGGATTGAGGGATACGTACTCACCTACCCCGAGGCTCTTGTTGATACCCCATAAATACCGGCGCCCCACACTGAGCTGCTCGGTTCCGAGATAGGTCCAGTTGCCGGCGGCGAATGTCACAACCACCGCCGGAGCGCCACTGTCGTAAACGAGCGCGCCAGCGCCATCCCACAGCCGCATCCCGTACGCAGCGGTGCCCATCGAAGCCCAAGCCGCCACGAAGTACTGCCCGCTGAGGGTTTCATTCACCCGAGAGGCGTTCATGGCAAAACCCGTCCAGTTTCCTGGCCCTCCCGTGAACCATACCGAAATGGGAACCTGAATCGCGCCGCCCTGATCGGGACGAATGAACACCATTGGCGGGTCTTGGCTGGTCACCGCCCTAGCAAACGTTCCTGATGCGGTTGCAACGCCGGAATAGGTGCCTTTGGTGAGAAGACAAAGCCTTGGTGCCTCCGAATCAATTTGAACAAACGAGTTGTCATTGATGCTCTGAAAGCCGTAACTCATGTCCCGTACCTGATTGCGTAGCCTTTGGCGACGATCCTCGTCTGAATTGTTGAAGCGCCGGCTGAAGGGTTTTTGGGCCGTACCACTACTTGCCCCACCGCCGTCGTGACGTATGGATAGGACTTTGCGTTGCCTGACCCATCTGTTTCAGATGACTGCACATCCTGCGCCCTCGTCGGGATGATCATGAACACGCAATTGGCAGGGTTGAAACCGGGAATGTTCAGCGTGTAGCTGGGCGTGGTACCGCTGAAATCAATCACGCCCTGCCACAGCACCTGATAGGTGAAGCTGTTGGTGTCCATGGCGAGCTGACCGCTCTCGTCAAACACACGAAGGCCAAATAGAGCCATTGATCACCCCAAATAGCCGAGACGAACGCGCAGCACGTTGTTGGCGTCATAAACCGAGACGTTCAGTGAATTGATCACCAGTCGCCCCTGTCCCGGGACAATGCCATTGATCTCAAGCGTTCCGTCTTTATTGAGAATCCAGCCTTGCTGGCCGGCGATGTAGTTGGTTGAGCTGATATAACTGCCGATCTTGGCGTTGGTGATCGTTCCGTCGGCGATAAACGCCGAGTTCATGAACACCTGGCCGCCCTGCACTGCAAAAGGCACCGAGATTGCGCCACCGGCAATCGTGTTGACGATGGCGAACCGGTCAGCACTCACCAGGAACTGGCTTTGCAGGCCGGCCCCCGTGTTTTCGATGCCAAGGCCAATACCCGCCGCGACATACTTGCCGTCCTGTGTGACCTGCATCTTCACCGACCACATCGTCGACAGCTTGCCACTGGTATCCGCGTACGCGGTCGAGGTTTCCTGAATGGCAGCAGTGTTCTCGCCGACCTTCACGTTCACCTGTGTAATCGCCTGCGCAGTGGCTTCCTTGTCAGTGGCAACCGTTTTCCGGAGATCAATGACACTGGCTTCGTTCTCGCCAACCTTGGAATCAAGAGTGGTGAGCTTTTGTGCGCTGGCCAGGTTCTCCGATGCCCTCACCCGTTCTTCGGTTGCAATGGATGCGGTACTGCTCCAGCCCTTCAACGCATCAGCCAGTTCGCCCTCACCATTATCATCACGAAAAGATGCGCGCAGCGCCTGAAAGGCAGTCGCCTGTGCCGTAACAACGCCGTCGAGTTCGGTGATTTCGGCAGTATTGGTCGCGACCTGCTGGGCAAGTCCGTTGGCGGTTTCCACGGTTTGACCCACGTCGAGCCAGTAGAGCGGATTCGGTGGCGGCATATTGACTGGTACCGGGCCGGTGGCCTGATAGATGCGTTTGCCCTGCACCACCAGGTCGTACTCTTCGTAGGTATCGTCGGGGTTGTAACCCTTCAGCCCGTCGAGTGCGTCGATCTGAGCCTGTAGCCCGGGAATCTTGTCGATTTCGTCGAGTAGATCCTGGCCCAGTTCCGTGCGGCCGATCTCGCCGGCGATCATCTCCAAAATTGCCGCCGCGTCCGCGCTCGACTGCCCCTGCACACCCATGCCGATCGGGTACCACGGCCCGATGTTGCCAATTTTGTCGACGATCCGGCCCCAGAAGTAGAACGTCACGCCAGCGCGTAGGCCGAGCATGGAGAAGTCACTCTGCGGATAAGCCAGGTCTGTCAGCTTCGTGGCCGCATCAAGCTGCGTCGTGGGTCCATACCAGATCTCTGTCCGCTGGCTGTCCTCAGCGCCAGCAGGGAAGCCCCATTTCAGATAGATGCCGAACAGTAGCGGCGTGGCCGTCAGATAACTCAGTGCCGGCGGCAGTCCCTGCTTACCCTTCAGGTTGGTCAGGATCGAGTTGCGCCATTGAGACGAAATATCGAACGCACTCACCGCGCGGACCCGCGCCACGTAGGCACCGGCGTAGATGCCGACCACGTCAATGTTGGTCATGCCGGTTCGCTGCAGCTTGATCCAGTTGCCGCTGTCCTTGCGCCACTCCACGTCATAGCCGACGGCGCCGTCCACAGCAGGCCAACTGATGGTCATGGTGGCCACGGCCAAACCCTGCACCACCGACGACGTCGACGTGAGGGAAACGCTTGCCGGCGCCGGAACCACGGTGATCGGGATCACGCTGATCGGCCGTTCTTCCAGACGAGCGCCCGTGTCGATGTGCGCGAACTTGCTCGGCTCGAACTGCAGCGCACTGATTTCGAAGTCGCCCTCGGTGGTGCGCTTGGTGCGCAGCACGCGATACAGCGGGATCGCCAGATCATCGGCGTCGAGCGCCCATTGCAGTTGCGCGACTGGTGGCTCGCTGTAAGCGACAGTCACCGTTACCGCGCGGCCGTTGACGCTCTGCACGGTGCGGCCCTCGGCGCGGCCGCCCGGCAGGTTGATGATCAACCGGTCGCCGGCCTTGGCCTGGGTATCGCGATCGAGCGTGACGACGCGGCCAGTAGCTGACGAGATCCGGCCGCCGACTTCGCGGCCCGCGAGCAAAGAATCAGCCACCGGGATGATGTGCCCCGGCAGCGGAATCACGCCCTCCATGCCGGTTTTGAACGACACGGTGCGGTCTTGGTTGTTGCTCAAGATCGCCCATTTGCCGCGGCGCTGGGCCTCGGAGGCGCGGGTACAGCCAATGGCACTCAGCTCGGTCGGCCGGTCGCCGTAGCGGCGCTGAAGGTCCAGGTCAGCGAACGGAATGACGTCGGTGTCGTAGTTGTTCGCCGGGTTGTCGTAGCTGACCAGCGCCCGCGTGTACCGGGTTTTCGCCGAGGCGCTACCGTACGAGAATTTGCCGTCGATGACGTTGGCCCGGGTGAAGACGTAGTCGAAATCCTGCGCGCGCGGCATGTCAGCCTGCATCACCAGCTGGCCCTGCGCCCAGTACGTCATGCCCCGGTAAATCGCCGAGATATCGCGCAGCAGCGACCAGGCGTCAGCCTTGCCCTGCAGGTTCATGTCGCAGAGGAACCGCGGTTCCTGACCGCCGAGGCCGTTCGGCACCAACTGGTCGCAATACTGAGCGATTCGGTACAGCTCCCACTTGTCGACCATGAACGGTTTGATGCGCTTGCCCAGGCCGAAACGGTCTTCGGTGCAGACGCCGTAGGTGATCCAAACCGGGTTATTGGTCCAGGCCGATTTCATCGAGCGTCCCACGTCCCGGTGTAGGTGCGCAGAATCGGGTCGTAGTTGCTCGGCACCATCCAGCGCCGGGCCTTGCACTTCACGGTCACCGCCGGAATGTTGGTGAACTGCTCGGCGTCGAACTCGATGTACAGCAGCGCGGTGTTTGGGTACCGCAACTTGGCGTCGATCACTTCGGTGTAACCGGCCACCAGCATGGTGTCGGCGACCTTGTTGCTGTTCTGGTTCGGCGTCAGGCGGCGCACGCGGATCTGCCAGCCCGTGGTGGCGGTCGGCAAATCGATGCGGCGCGAGCGCTCGTAGCGTGTGGTGGTCTTGCCGTCGACAGCGTCCACCAGCACCTGCTGATACGCGCCGCCGTCGGGTGGCCACATCGATGGCGTACTCGATCCGGTAACCGCCGACATTGCTTTCATCGTCCGACCGTTGCAGTGCCGGCCAAGCCAGGCGCATGCGCACCGCCGACAACTGGGTATTGCTGATCGAGCGAACCCACGGTGCCTCGCTGCGCAGCTCAATGTTCAGCGAGGTCTCGTTCTCCACGGACGGGATGCCGGGGATATAGGTCTGGTCCACCGAGCCAGGGCGCCAGTCCCACTTTACGTTAGGGAAGTTGTAGTTGCCGCTGGCATCGCGGATCGGCGTGTTGTCCAAGTAGATGTCGTAGTCGGTCGGGATGCTGTCGAACTCCCCCTCGCCCACAGCGATCAGCAGTTTCGCCAGGTTGGTCGAGCGCAGGCTGTCGCTGGCTTCTACCGGCGATTTCGGCTTACTGCTGCCGCCCTTCTCGCCGTGGATCTCGATCTGTTGCGCTGCGCCCATGCTTTCCTCCAGGCATAAAAAAACCGCCTCATGGGCGGTCGGTCTGTTGCTGTCCTGCTTAGACTTTGTCTTCAGCCAGGATCGAGGCCGAGATGATCATTCCACCCCACCGGCGCTCGCCGATGCAGATCGGTACCGGGTTGCCGCTGGCCGTGGTGTTCTTGGCGCTGCCGAAGGCGTAGGACGGGGAGTTTTCTGGGGATGCGCTTTGCTTCAGGCCTGAGGCTTGGGGGCTGAGCATTTGGATGACGCCGCCGATCGCCATCGACGCGCCGGCCGCATACAAAAACGGCGATGCGGCTGCAAACGGAGTAAACGACAGTACGTAGGCAGCGGCGATCATCACCGTGCCGATGATGGTCTGCAGTCCACCGGCGCGCTTGCTCCCAGCAATCACCGGAACAATGCGAATTTCGCGTGTACCGCCGAGATCGAATCCATCCATCCCGATGTTTGCGCGATTTCGAAAGATCGCAAACTTCAGCCCAAGGCGCTCCAGCCGTTTAATTTCTTCAGCGAAACCGTCGATGGTTGCATTGAGCGCGCGGAACACTTCCACGGCGGATCCGCCGTCGAGAAGGAATTGCTTGCTTCGAAAAAACTTCTTGGCGAGCGAACCGGACAGCATCACTTTCGTCATCGGCGTGTAGGTAATTGCTGAGCACATGCCATTCTCCAGGCAATAAAAAACCGCCCGGAGGCGGTCTGTTCAGAGGGTCGTGGGCAGCATGTCGATCTGCCCATCGCCCCCGGTGAAAACTCGGTATTTCTTGACCGCTCCGTTTTTCACGATCGCTTCCCGCTCCACTCGCGCAGCCCCCATCGAGCAGATGCCAGAGCCGGTGTAAGCCGCGCCGACTGAAACCGAATCCGGCGGCAGGTAGAACGATGCTTTCTGACCCGGCTCGAGCTTGGCGGCCTGTTTGCCGTCGATAAAAACCGCCATCGCGCAAAGGCTCCCGGTCTGCCCAGAGTCACGGATCACTTGCAGTGTCCCATATGCCCCTGTTGGCTTGGCCTGGTATGCCGAAAGCTGACTAGCCGGCGCCTGCTTGGCCTCACTGGAAGGCGTTGGCGAAGTCGCACATCCCGCCAACAGCGCTAACGCCAGCGCTCCTACGATCAATTTCATGAAGGTCACTCCTATTTAAAGCTGGCTGGGATGGTTGGCACTTCGACAACCTTACCGTCGACCATTCTGAATGAGATCACACGACTCGCCCCGGTCATGCCGTTCGCATGACTCCAGACCCACATTTGACCATCGGCCCGAGAAACCACGGAGTACGGTGGCCCCATAATCTGAGTTACCTCTTCCTCGGTCATTCCGACCTTCACTTTTCTGGCTTCGTCGTACGAAAAATTCGTCCCGGCGCAGCCTGAAATCGAAAACGCCAATACAGCAGCGGCGGCGAACTTGATCATCCTCATGGCTCGTCCTCATCCTGAAAGCACGGACTTTAACACCGGATCCAGGCTGTACGAATCCCCAGTAACGCCCCGCCGACCTCCGATAGTAGCCTCTTGCCCCCACGCAACGGATTCCCCAGTCCTTTGCCTGCAAGCCCAAGGACTGGGATTGCGCCAATTTCGGCGCGTTTATGACCTGGAGGTCAGTGTGACAAACGAACAAAGACTCATCGACGTAATCAATTCTCATGGTGGCGATATAACGACGATCAGCTGCATTTTGGCCGGTTTAATCAGCCAGCTTCGAGCAGCTCAGGGGCCAGAAGGTATTGAAGCGGCACGCGTATTCGCGCTGGAAGTCGCGAAAACGATGCCGAGCACTGGGCCATCTCGTCCCGATACAAACCGAATTTCCGCAGTTTTTAATCAGCACAAATAGGGTCAAGGCTAAGCTGTTTTTCCAATCGAGCAAGCCGGCGCTCCAGCAGGTCGGCTTTCTCTTGCGCCTTTCCCGCAAAATCAGCCGGTAAAGAAATTCCGGCGGCAGAGACAATCATCTGACCTTTCAAGACTTCCGTTTCGTTAATGTAAGTTCGCCCTTCTTCATCGAATGCAAACGGCTGACTCATAAATCCCTCCTGCGGCTGCGCCGCGTTATGTGGTTGGTTGTGCATCTCTGTGCCTGAGAATCAGGCTTGTCCGGTCGAGCCAAGGCCCGCCGAAGACGATGACTTCGGATGGCCTTCCGTACAGGTGGTGCAGCAGAAACGGGCCAGGGCCGAACGTTGCCGCGTCTTCACCGGGTAGTGCCGGATCGGCGCCTAGGAAAATTCCGGCATGGTTTGGGTAAACCGTCCGCCCCACTTCCATCACGACCATGTCGCCGCGCTGCGGCTGGTCGACCCGATAGAAGCCGGCGGCCTCGTAGTTCGCCTCGTACAAGCTGGTGTTGTCCTTGCTTTCCCACCAGCCGTCAGCGCGCTTGAACGCTTCGAACTCAAGCCCCCACTCGCGCTTGTACCAGTCGGCACAGACCTGCCAGCAATCCCAGGCACCGTGGACGAATGGGCGCTTGAGCAGTGGTACTTCGCCGGATGGCATGACCGTTCTCAAATCCCCTTCCGGCCAGCTGATGATGTGCCATGGCATGGCTGTTGCCTCGCACATGGCCAGGTCACGCGGTGACGGCCGGCTGGTGGCGTCCGGATGCGAGTGCACCACGCCGATTACTTCACCGATGTCCTCAGCCTGGGCGTATTCCTCTGGATCGATCCGGAACTCTTCGCTCGGCTCGGTCGAAACGTTGCGGCACGGGTAGTACTGCTGCTTGCGACCGAAGCCCAGCAGCAGCCCGCAGCACTCTTTCGGATACTCGGCCGCCGCGTGTGCCTGGATCGCGTTGAGAATGTGTTTGCGCATATCAGCTCCGTGCAATCAGCGAAACAGCCGGGAAGCCACCGAACGGCAGTGGGTTGCCCTCGCCGAAGCGCGGGATGCAGCCCTTGCCCAGGGTGGCGTCGCACTCGTCCAGCTCAGGGTTGTCGGTGACGACGCCGTCCTTGGTCACGTACGGGCCGGTGTAGCCGCAGTTCGGTCCTCGGTAGCCGCCGGTAAGGCACCAGTGGCACAGGGTCGTGGCCTGCCGGCCGATGGACTCGTTACCGACGTCGCCCGGGCTGGCCAACTCCCAACTGACATTCTCCCCGTCCTCGTTCGTTTTCTGGTCGATGTACCAGACCTCGATCGTCTCCTGGGTCGGATCTGCCGATGGGTTGCCGGCCGGGAAATTCGCCGCGTCCAGGTACGTGCCCAGCGTGTGGCGCATCGTCAGCTTGAACTCGAGCAGATCTTCGAACGCCAGACAGAGCGCAGTGATTCGACCGTTGACGTTACCGACCGACAGCGTGGGCCGAACCGCCGTGCCGTCACCGTTCGCCTCGATGCCGTCGATCTGCATCGGCCAAGCGCTGTACTCGTTGCCTTGCCAGTAGATCGCCTTCGCCGGCAGCTGGTCCGCGTTGTCGCCAGCGGCGATCAACTCTGCCGGCGTATGCGGTATCGCGTGCCCATGGAAGCGCAGAACATCCGCTCCGTAGTCCGTGCCGTCCAATTCAAAGAGCAGCACTTCGCTGCCAGGTTCAAGCACCTGGATGTCACTGATCAGCGGCATGATTGCCCCTTATGGTTGGAATGCCCGCTCGAAAGTGGCAGTGAGTTTGAAGACCCCGCCGCCCATTGGTGTGGGAGCGGGATTTTTGCAGGTGAACAGCCCGAGCTCGCCGAGCGGTGTTGTCCAGAGAAACGCTTTCGCACCGGCGTGCCGGTCGAGAAACGCCATGATTTCCAAGACCTTGGCCTTCTGGCCGGCAAAAGTGATCGGGTAGGAGTCCTCCTTGTTGTTCGGGCCGTCGCCGACGTTCTGTGCATAGCCATTGCCGAACTTCGAGGTACGAACCCGATAGTTGATATCGGGTGTTTCCCCGCGCTCGGTTGGCCAGGTGAATCTTTCGATGGCCATCAGCCCCTCCCATTTGTAAGGCGCCAGATAGAACCGCCCGGCTGCAGCGCTCTGGCAATAGCAGTTTCAGCCTCGGTTTTCGCAGCCTGCTGGATGCTCTTGCCAAGCTGGTTGGTTGTCTCTTGCGAAACACCCGCCCCGTCGCTCCCGGATGTCTGCACCGAGACCGCTACCGGAAAGTTGTACGTGTTGCCGCCACCGCCGGACATTGCGGCCAGAGCAGGCCCGCCGCCGGTGGTCAACGGCGTGACGCTACCGCCGTTGGCACCAGTCATCAGAAACGACCGGCCGCCCTCGTTGTAGAGCTCCGGCCCCAGTTCGTTGACTTCGTACAGAGAGTTCGGCGCAACAGGCCCGCCAGCAGCCCGATATCCGGAGAGATCAAACCCTGTGTAGCCGGCCTGCGATGCTCCGAGATCTGAAGACACGGCACCGGCAGAACCAGCGGCCAATCCATTCCCGCCGCCGCCGAAGTAGGAGCCAGCTGCTGATGCAGCAATACCGAACAGAGCGCTGAGTCCTTGAGAAGTAGCCTGTCGAGTGGCGATCTTCGCCATATCCGCCAACACCGATTTGGTGAAGTCAGAAAACGAGAATTTGCCGTTGATGGCGAAACTGGCTACTGCGTCCTCTGCCGAGCTGAATGCATTAGTGAGCAGGCTTTTCGTCTGCCCCGCCGCATTCTGTGCGGACTCCAGATAGTTCTGCCATGCCGACGAGGCTCCGGCACTCCAGTCGCTCTGGGCTGCCGTCATCTCGTCGTAGTTGGCTTGAACCGTGTCGTGCAGGTCCTGCTGGGTTGCCCTCAGCGCCGCCAGCTTCTGCGTGTACTCGTCAAGGCTCATGCCGCGCGAGCCATCGCCGTACTGGTTCGCCAGATCCAGCTTCTGCTGATTGAAGCGATCGTCGATGCCGTTCTGCTGGCTCATCAGATCGCGCTGGCGATCTCCCAGGCCGATGCCCGCCGCCGCACGCTGTCCCTGCTCACGCAGAGTTTTGACTTGTTGCTGCAGCGCGCCGCTGTAGGTATTGACGGCCTCGGTCTGCTTCTTCAGCCGGCCTTCTTCGTTCTTCGCCAGCACGCTCAGTTCGGTGTCAGCGTCCTGCTGTACCTTGACCATGGCGGCCCGGGCGTCGGCTATTTTCTGGTCAAGCTGAATGCGCTGCGCAGCTGATGTACCTGCCTTGCCCTTCGCCGCTTCAAGCGCGGCGATCTCAGCCTCATATGCAGCAGTGACCTCATCACGCTCGTTGCCGATCATGGCCTCGCGCGCTTGCAGATAATCTGCCTGCGAGATCAGCCCGGCCTTCTGCGAAGCCTCCAAATCCTTTTGCGCATTTTTGTACTCGGCGAGCACGGCATTGAGCGCGTTTTTCGAATCGTTGAACCCGGATAGATTGACGCTGCCAGCGCCCGCCTTGGCATCTTTGTTTTGGTCGTCGATTGCCTTGCGCAACTGGTCGTAGGCGCCACCGGAAAACTTCTTCCCGTCAAACTGAACGCCATCCAGCAGCGCTGACTTCTGACCTGTCTTTTCCGCGTTCTGATAGAGCTTGGTGAACTGGTCGTCGAGCTTCTTGTACGCGTCCCGACGCTTCGCGAGCGGATTCAGGTTGTCCATCTGCTTATCCAGTTCCTTCTGGACAGCGATCAATTCCTTGTTCGCCCGCGTCTCCTCGCCGGTCGCGGCAGCATTGCTTTCGCTCGCCGATAGACGAGCCTTCAGCCCCGCAAGCTTGGCCTCCAGCGCCGGCGTCGAGTCGTCGTTCTCACCGTCGTTCAACCCCAGAAAGGAATTGAGCGAGCTCAGCCCGTTTGATATTGCACCTGTGACCCCGCCCCCTTTCCGGGTATCCAGCACGCGCTGGGTGATCTCAATTTGCTTTGCCAGATCAGGGAAAATCTCTGACCTGACTTCAGCATAGGCGCCCTTGATGGCCACCTTCACCCGATCCCAATCGCGTTCGATATCGGACAGGGATTCGCGGTAATGCTTCAAGCGCTCCTGGGCCGACTGATTGAGATTTTCACTCAGTGTGTCCAGCGCTCGCTGATGGTCTCCCTGATCATCAATCGCCTTGATCGTCTGGTACTGCTCGTAGGTGAGCAGCCCATACTGGTCGCTGATTTTCTCTGCGGCTTCTGTAGCGGTGTCACCGGCATTCGCGAGCGACTTGGCGATGTCTCCAGCGCCCTTCCCTGTCACCTCACCAATTGCTGCGGCGGCCTGAGCCAGGTTCTGCATTTGGACGCCGCTGGTGGCAGCGCCGGAAGCCAGTGCAATCACAGCCTCGCGAGCGCCCGCAAAGTTCTCAGTGATCGCCCCGGCGGTATCGGCCATAACCTTGAGGCTGGCAATGCTCTGACCGGCATCGTTCGATCCGCCGTTGATGGCGACGTTGAACTCGCGGGCCTGCTTCTGTGCGTCGATGTAAGCATAACCCAGCGCGCCGAGGACACCGGCCAGCAAGCCGGCGGGAATCAGTGCCGCGGCCAGGCTCTTGGCAGACGCGCCCGCACCGGCGCCCAACTGAGCAACAGCCCGCGCACCACTCCCCCAATCCCCGGACTGCAGGGCATTGGTCAGCTGCATCACGTTTTCTTGCGCCTGGCGGGTGCCGAGCTTCAGCTTGTCGAATGCAGTTTCTGTCGCGGTCAGGCCGTCACGGTCTTTGCCGATCTTCGCCAGCGCCTCACCGTAACGAGTCGCGTCGATCTGGCCGGCCTTGTACAGCTCGTTGAGCGCTTTCTCCTGCGCCTCCAGCTTTGCCAACTTCGCAGTGACCGGGTCGATGCCGTTGACCGTGCGCTTCAACGCTTCGATCTGACGGTTTTCAGCGTCGATCAGCCGCTGCTTCTGCGCCATCTCCTTGGCTTCGGCTTTCTCGATCCGCTCATACGCCTTGCCAAGCCGATCCTGATAGGACTCCTGCTGCTCGATGGTGACGAGACCAACCTTCCTGGCTCGCTCCAGCAAACCTTCAGCCTGGATCAGTTGCTCCATGCTGCCGATGTTGCCGGACATCGCCTTGTCGAGCTGGCTGATGATCGCGATTTCACTGGCCGCACTGGCGCCTGCTTTGCGGCTGGCATCGACCTGGCGCTCTTTGGCGCCCGTGGCCTTGTCGATGCCCTGAGCAGCCTCATTCTCGGCCTGACTGATCTTCTTGCCAGTGTTGGCCAGGCCTTCGCCCGACTTGCCGAGATCATCAATCGCTTTTTCAGCATCGCCCGCCGAATCAACCAGCTTGTCGAGATCGGCAGCGGCCTTGGATGCCGACGAGGAGTTCACCTCGATACCGAGGGACGCGAAGGTGGTGCTCATTTACTGTCCCTCTGTTCCGCCATCACCCGCAGGGCTTCGGCTTCCATGACGCGGATGTCTGGAAAGACGCCGGCGACCTCCGACCGGGTAAGCCCGAGGAAGCCGGCGACATGGCGAATTGACGTGTAATCGAGTCCGGTAGCGCCGCACGCGCCTGTACGCCACTGGGTGCCCATGGCCTCGAAGACCTTGAAGGCCTGCCAGACATCAGGCCAGACCTCACAGATCTCATCGGGTATGTCACGAAGAGAAAGGCCGAAGGCCGCCAGCGATTCGGCTGACGGCCCCGGCTCGTACAGCTTGCGGGAGACGCTTAGGAGTTTCCCAGGCGCGCCTTGCTGAACGCATCGGAATAAGCGGCCAGCACCGCGCCCGGCGTGGCGGCGATGGATTTGACCAGGATGCGCAGGTTTTCGTCGGTGAACTCTTCAGCGATGTCCCAGCCGGCGACAATCGCCTTCAGCTGCTCGACCTGCAGATCAATCAGCAAAGCCGTGAACTGCTCAATGCCGGCCTCTTCCGCTTTCTCCTTGAGCGCCTTGTGACGCTCACCCCACTCCGCGTAGAGCCCGGCCAGTTCGGTGCGATCGCGATATTTGAATTCGAACTCAACGCTGACCGGGTCACCACCAACCGTTGGCAGCATGACGACGTGGTTGAAGGTTGGATTCCGGGCGAGTGTGAACTTTGCCATGTGCGTTCCTTACGCCGAGGCGCTATAGCGGGTTGGACGGCCGGTCAGCGCGATGCTGATAACGCGGGTCATCAGGTTGTTGCGCGACATGGTCGGGGTCGAAGTGATCGAGACGTAGCCGTTGTAGATGATGCGGCTACCGCCCGGCAGGTTCAGGCGCAGAACGCGGGCCTGTTTGTCGTCGTCCGCGGCCTCGCAGACATCGACATAGGGCTGCGACGGATCGTCGGCGACCGTGATGGTCAGGGTGATCGGATTCTTGGTGGTCGGCATCTGGCGGTCATCATCGTCAGCCAGGAAGCCGAACGTCAGAAACTGCTGGTCGCCGCCGCTCGACCCGAGCTCGGTGATTTTCGAGATCTCGGTGAAGGTCGTTACCTCGCGGGCGGCACCGACGCCCGAGCCGGCCGGATACTGCTGAATGTTCGTGGTATTCACGCCATCGAGCGCAAAGGTGCCGCTGGCAATCTCGCCGACTTGCACGGCGCGGCCGTCCAGGCGGGTCCAGCCAGAGCTGAGGGCGATGATGTCGCCCTCGGCCAGGCCGTGCGCTGCGGCGGTGGCCACTGCCGGGTTGGCATTGGTCAGGGCGGTGAATGGGATTGCAGTGCCATAGGCGGAAGCAATTTCGAACGTTGCGCCGTTGGGCATTTGAATGCCGGCCATGAGGTTTTCCTCTCTTCAGAAATGACAAAACCCGCTCAATAGCGGGTTCTGGTTTTGCCCAATGGGCGGATTAGTTGGTGTCGGCGCGGTACGAGAACGAAACCGGAACGGTGTAGGTCGTGTCGTCGGGAATTCCAGGCCCCTGGTCAACCGGTGTCATGGTCACCACGGTCAACAAATTCTTCGTGTTGCGCTCGTACAGCGGAAACAGCGCGGCGATCTGGTCAGCCAGCGCGCCGGCCCCGCCGCGATACTTGCCCGCCGGCGTCACGATGCTGACTTGAAACACACCAGTGAACAGCTTGTGATCACCGCCGAGCGTGCCGCTTGCGGTGTCGCCCGGCAGAGTGAAAGCTCGCAGATAGGTGACGCCATTAGCGGGTTCATAGACCTCATTCTCGACGACGACCTTGATGGGTGTCGGCAAAGCCTTCGCCCAAGCGATCAGCCGGGCTTCGTAGATCGAAGCGATGATGTTATGGCTCATACCTGATTGTTCCTGATGGCTTCGTCGACGATCTGCTGGAATCGCGCGAGCGTGATACGCACCATGCCGCCCGGTGCCTGTTTGGAATGGCCGTACTCGAGCGGTACCGCGTATGGCAGGTTGTTGACGATGTACGCCGTCTGCCCGATGGTCAGTTGCTCGACCTGAAGCCTGAGCTTCGCCAGCGTGACGCCGCCGGCCGGATCGACCTGATCAAGTTCACCTTCAGCCGGCGTACCAATCGAGAATTGCCAGTTACCGCGGAATCGGCCGCCGACGTAATCCTTGCCAGCAACCAGTCCATTCACGCTGAAGTTCTGGTCGCGCTCGGTCTTTGTCAGCGGCTTGGCGTACTTCACGCCGCGCTTCAGCTTCCCGGCCTTGGTGAAATTGCTCTCATCGAGATTGATGAGTGTGTTGCGCACGGCGACTTTGAAATCGTAGTCATCGGCAGCGCGGGTGTTGGTCGCGCGATGCGCCACGTTCGCGGCCCAGATCTCGGGGTTGCCCACCGGTGACATGCGGATGACGCTGCTGCCGATCTCGATCACGATTTCGCGGAAGGTGGCGTCGAACCCGGCCTGGGCCTGCTCGGCGAACTGGCGAATGTTCTCGGCGAAACTGCCGTTGAGGCCAGAGTATTTGCTCACGACCGCACCTGCAGCTCATAAAGGATCGGTATTCCGGCGGGATTCACCTCTTTCAGCGGCGGCACGATGGACCAAGTACGCCCCTGAATGATCACCTTGTTCAGCAGGTCCGGTACCCAATCCAGCCCCTGCGCGGCGATTTTCAGTTTCTTGTCGCCCTGCTTGATGAGGCTGTTGCTCTGGAATTCCTGACCGGTGAAGTCAAGCAGGATGCCTTGGGCGGTCTGCTCGATGGTAGCGCCTAGCGATTCGCCGCCCGTCTCCGGGTCATACTCGCCCGGCTCCGTCTTGCTGATGGTCACGGGCTGGCCAAACTCTGTGATCATATCCAGAGCCATCACGGCCATTTCGTCGTAGAAGGCCATGTGGGCTCCGTTTCAGCTATGCGCGCACCGCGAACAGTCCGCGCTTCTGTAGGTAGTCAGCAAACTGCGTGGCACTTGGCCGATCCGGCGCCGCCGGCAACAGTCGGCCACTGGTGTTCGGGATCGCCGCGTACTCGCGTGTGACAGCGCCTTCGACACGCTCCAGCGTTACCGCGCCTTTGCGCTTCTCGATCGGGTCGACGTCGTCAGTGTGGATCTCGGCGGCCAAAGCCATCTGGCCGTACTGGATCCGCGCCGGCAGATAGTTGTCGGGCTTGATCTCGCGATCCAACTCAACACCGCGGCGTGGCCAGGATAGTGCCTGCTCGCTGTTGGACTTTCGCCCTTTCCACGTCATGCCGTCCATTGCCAGCGCGGCCCGGCGCAGCAGCGCTTCCTGCGCTGGCACCTCCGCCGGAATGGTCACGCCGAACTTCACGGCGTACATAGCCAGGTCTTCGGCGGATGCATAGCTTTCGGCGTCAGGTTTGCCAGTACCGTCCTCGATGATGAGAGTCATGAATCAGCTCGCTGTGGGGTTCTGGATCGAGTGCCACGTTACCGGGCACCCGGTTATTACGCCTGCTGCAGGTCAGCAACTGCTTTTTCCAGCGATTCTACCGAAGCATTCGCCCGATACGTCACGTTGGCGGCGTCGAGTTGCGCTTTGAGGTTCGCAATCTTCTCGGCATTGTCGACCGGCTCGGCTGCTGCCTTGAGGCGTGCGACTTCAGCGCGGAGTGATTCAACCTCACCCGCCAAGTTGTCACGTTCACCAGAGAGGGTTTCGAAACCCTCGTGAATCGCTTTCAGCGCACCGAACAAGCGGATTGGCAGTTCGCCGGCGCCCGGGTGTTCCAATTCAGTCAGACCTTCGGCGGCGTCGATCAGCGGCTCGATGCCATCGCGCTCCGCATTCAACTTATCGATCAGCTCCTGCAGCGCAGCGTGATCACCACTATCGGCGATAAGCAACACCGGTGCCGGCTCAACCTGCCGTACCGTAACCTCCGGCACATCATCAGCCTCACCCTCGCGACTTTCGGTGATGCTCGCGTCGATGATGCGCAGGCCGTGTTCCTTCGCTAGCGTCTTCACGTCTTCCCGGTACTGGTGAAACGGTCCGGGCAGATACCAGATTTTGTTGCTCATGATTGCATCTCCGCCAAGCCGGGCACACGTCCCGGCTTGGACATCGCTGTGTTATTTGGAGGCGTCACCGATCAGAGCCACACCGGCGGTGTGCTTGATGCTGGTGGCGGTCTTGTCCCAGTTGGTACCGGTCGCCAGCTCAGCGTCGGTTGGCGATTTGCCGCCGGTGGTGGTATCCCAGGTGTAGCCCTTCAGGCCCAAGCCGAAGGTGTAATCGGTTTGCAGCGTGGTCTCGATGCGCTCCTTGCCGTTGGTGGTCTGGACGTTGCTGATGATGTCGCGGCCGTCGTGGACCAGTGCAGCGCCCTGCACCAAGGACAGAATGATTTCCTTGTTCGGGGTGCCGGTCTGCATCAGCGCAGGGGCATCCGTCACAACGGAGATCTTGCCGAGGATGTCCACCACGCGAACGTTGCCTGCCTGGAACAGCTGCTGCTGGTTCGCCAGGTTCTGGCCGACCAACTTGTGGTAGCTGGTTCCCTGCATCACTTGGGTGACCAAGTTCTGACTGGCGTCGCCGAATTTCGCATGCGCGTTGTTCAGGCCGGCGTAGCTGATACCTGCGGTAGCCGACACATCGTTGACTGCTGCCGCTTGGGCGGTGATCGCTGCAACCAATGCCGCAATCGCAGTGTTCAACTGGTCCTTCAGCAGGATTTCAGCGAACGCGCGGCTCGCGACTTCGATACCTTGTGCGGTTGGGCGCTCCAGCCAGGTCATTTGCGATGGCTCATAGCGGATCGGACCAAAGCCGCCGGCGACCTTCACCGAAGTGTTCTTCAGTTCGGTCAGGTCGGTTGCAGCAACGGCGGCGTTGGCGCTGTAGCGGTCCACGCGGCGCTGAGCAGCAGCCAGGGTCTGGAAGAACGACTCTTGGAGGAAGTCGCCAGTGAAGCCGTCTGGTGACAGCACGATAGCGCCGCGGCTCGCAGCGTTGAAAGCGGCCAGGTACTGATCCAGCGTCTCGAGAGTCGCAGGCATGATGTACTGGTTGAAGACCTGCATTTGCGACAGGGACATGAGTTATTTCCTTACGATTGAGGGAGATCTGGGAACCGGCTTGCGATCGCAGCCGTGCGTTCCTCTTTGGTACCGCCGATTTTTCCTTTCGGGGCCCCGCCCCCACCACCTGCACCGCCGGCCCCGCCGCCCCGATGCTTTACTGCCCGCGATCAGCGGCGCGAACGCCGCGTCATTCGCGATTTCTGCTTTCAGCTCGTCCAGCGTTGCCGCCGAGAGCTTGCCTTGTGCGTCGAGGACGACCACAACAGGCTTCCCGTCGCGCTGCTCGACGCTCAGACGACGTTCGATGTGCGGCAACAGGGCTTTGGCGCTGCCTTGAACAGCCAGGGCAGACGCGATATCAGTAGCGGTACGGCCGACAGTCAGATCCCGGATCTGACCGCTCAGCGTTGCCCGCTCCTGTTCCAGCGTGCCGGTCAGCTCAGCTTCGCGGCGAGTGAATTTCTCTGTCCAGGAACGCTCGAGTTCTTCGACGTTGCCGGACTTGCGAGCGAGTTCTTCCCGCTCCAGACGTGCAGCCTCTTCGGCTTCGCGCACCTTCTTCTCGGCGGCTTTCTTCTCGCCGAGCAGCTCATCAACCTTGGCCTTCAGGCCGGATACATCTTCTTGCTGCGGCAGACCTTCAATGCCGAGTACGAACTTGCCGTCCTTCTCGGTGTAAAGAGCGCGCACGGCTTCATCTACCCCTTCTAGGGTATCCAGTTGGAATTTCAGCATTGGTTGTCTCCCAGAGACGTAGGTGCAGGCCCTGCCTGCGGGCATAAAAAAACCCCGGCGATTCCCTCCGGGGTTTGATGTAGTTTTGGCGCCTTTAGCGTTCGCTATTACTCTTCGAGTTCTGCACGACTAAAGCCCATATCATGATTTGATAGAGACACCGAAGTGGATAGACCATCAGTCAGCTGAGCAGCCTTCCCAAGCTTGACCACTTCATCCTCTGTGACAGGAGTTGGCTCCTCCTTTTCATCCTGTCCGAAAACGTTTCCGGTTCGAGCTATCGGAGCCCCCTCTTCGTGAAGAATCATAATTTCTTGACCGGAATCAGACTTGAGCAAAAATCGCTGATCCGCACCGAAACTACGATCTGTACCCTTAATATCGATCAGTTCATAACCTTTGATACTAGAAAGCTTCTCTAGTAGATCGATTTCAGTTTCTGCTTCGAAAGTAGCATTTCGCATGAAGTCTTCTTTTTGAAACTTAGTCACAAGCATTCCCTCCTTAGATGAGGGCGCATTTATACAGCGTGCTTGACACTGCAACAATACGACTAAATTCCGGCCTTCTCGAATGCCAATGGTTCAAGAGCCTTCATCTGGACGAGGGTCAGAGGTGAAAAATTTCGATCAAGCTGCAGCTCGGCGAAACGCTCGACACTCAGGCCTCCTTCGCGGAACAGCTTCGCCCGCATCGGGCCAATGGCCTTGTCCTGAAATGCTGCCGGCTGCTGCTTGAGCCAGTCGTAATAGCTGAGGTCTGCCCTCACTTGCTGCGGGCCATCGTCACCGACGGATGCCCGCGTGGCGCCCTCCGCGAACAAATCACTGAAGCGCGTCACCGCCACCACCGTCGACCGGCAGTTGATGTGGATCGGCGGCCTTGGCCCTTCGGCCAGCTTGAACCGGCGCTTATCGAGCGTCCGGCACTGACTGGTCGTCTTCGAATCCAGCGTGCTGACCCACTCCACCGACTGCACGACATCAGAGTTCGCTTTCAGCGTCTCCATGCGCGCCTGGGTAGCGACGTGCTGCACCGCCGTCCGCACGATCGAACCGGCATTCCGGTTGGTCGTGGCCAGGATGCCGTCGTTGTACTTCAGCGCCTTGGTGCCGCGAATGTTCTTGATGATCTGGAAGTTGGTTTGGCCTTCGAAGAAGCCCTGCCGGATCGCACCTGTGAGGCGTTGTCGCTCGGTGGCGGTGAAGCCATCAATGAACGACTTGAGCAGCTTGCCGCCGTCCGCGCCGCGCACGCTGAGCGGGTTGGTGAGGATTGCCGCTCTGACTGCCGCCGCACCTGGCACCGCTGCATCGAACGAAACACCAACCGGCGCCGCCCGAGTGAGGCTGGTTGCTTCAAACTCGGCCTCGTAGTTGGCGATATCCACTAGATCAAGGTTCAGCTTCTCGCTGTACCGGTCGAAGATGCCCAGCAGCAGGCTGTCGACCTCGCTGAGCAGCCGCTCCAGACGTGCAACGGTGTAATCCGTCAGATCCGCCCGGGTCAGCCGCTCGCGAATCGAGCGATCAATCTCCTTGAGGAATGGTGCGAACTTCGCCACCTCTCCCGACTTCAGTTGCTCGAGGAAGACGGCGTGCCGGATCGTGGCATCAAGGATTGCTTGGTTTTCCGCCATTCGGTATCACCTCGTCATCATCCAGGTCGGGGCCGGTTCCTTGCGCCTCCAGCTCATCCCGGATTTCGTCATCCGTCTTCTCTGGGTTGATCACGCCGCGATCGCGCAGGTACTGCCAGAAGTCGCCCTCAGGCAGCTTGCCGCCCTGCACCGCATTGAACAGTGCAGTCAGGATCGTCGCGTCCAGAGTGATCTGGCTGAAGTCTTGGTTAAGCTTGTAGACCACCTCGCCGTCGGCATTCACGAACTCAGCCATCCACGCCAGGCACTGGCTGTATGCCTCGCTGACGTTGCTGACCACCAGCGACAGGACGCTGTGTTCGGCGGCGCTGTCGTTGTCGGCCTGGGTTGCCGTCTTCACCGCGCTACCACGTTCAATCAACCGGGCGCCGAGCGAAACCATGTCCTGTTTCTTGGCGTCCATGGCCTCCTTGGCAACCGTGTTGGGCTGGGCCTGCCAGACGCCGCAAGTACCGCTGACAGGAAGCAGCCAAGGCGCGCGGGACCCAAGGAAAATTCCGTTCGCCTCCATATGATCGCGCCACTGCTCGTCGAGACCCGCCATCCACGGCTGAGGCTGCCCCACCAGGTAGGCGGCTTCCTCATAGTCCGCGCTGTTCCGGTAATGACCGATGTTCACTTCGGCCATGTCGTACAGCGGAGCGTCGTCGATGGTAGTGTCGTTGTTTTCGCTTCCAACAAACTGGAACGGAATCACCTGCCATGGTCGACCAACCCCATTCAGCGGAGTAAACGGGGCGACAACCTGCGAAGTCTTGCTCGATCCCTCCTCCCACACCTCCTGCGTGTACATCCCGGTCGAATCCAGACGCAATACGCGGTACTGAACAACCTGCTCACTGCCGAAGCCGTCATCAGTATCGACATCAACCGCCTCGCGCAACACAACAAGGCTCAGCAGGTGCTGACCGCCGACCTGGCGAGTCTTCCAGTTGATGATCGATTCGGCTGTGTAGCTGGCAATGCTCGCCCTCGCCCGACCAGAAATCTCGTCAGCCCTGCTGACCGTGCCTGCCTCGACTGCAGCGTAATCCACCAGCAGTCCGTGGCGGCCCACTTCGAGCAGGTGCCCGATCACCGACTGGGACTGTTGGTAGACACTCACGCCCTGTCCGTCGACGTCCTTGGCCACGTAATCAAGCGCGCCGGGAACGGTCAGCGTGGGCCAGGTGCGGAACACCGCTCCGACAAGGCTGTGCTTCGTTCGGCCAGTGGCGTTGTAGAACACGGATCGCTTCTTGTACGCCTCGTAGCGCTGCTTGTTGTCTTCGCTGGTGTCGGCTGCATTCGGCCTTGGCAGGTAACGGTCGCCGGCAGCCTTGATGGTCTCGGAGCCTTTGCAGACGTCGCGCACCAAGCGCCAGCGGTACTGCGCCGCCGTGTACTCGGGACGAGTAAATGTGACGTCCGTCATCGGGCGACTCCCATTTTCATTGAGGTGACCGGTTTAACGATCGGGTACTCGCGGTGAATGAAGTAACCGCCGCCGTCGTTGGCGTGGTCGTTTCCTTGACTCTTGTCTGGCTCGCCGTTTGGCGCCCAGATCTGTTGCTCCAGGCCGTCAGCGTATGTCGGGCAGGTAAACGGGTTGACCAGGTAACGCCGCTCGCCCTGCGCGTTGCAGAACATGGCGTTCATGGCGTTGATCCGATCCTTAACCGGTGGGTTGGCCGCCGGCGCGATGACTGTGAAGCCTGCCTGCTTGAGCATGGCGATATCGGTGAGGCTGGCGTTGACCGACTTGCGTGAATCACCGGAGGCATCCGGGTAGATACGGATCTCGCAGGTCTTCCTGAAGTCGTTGCCGGTGTGTTCCCAGTAGCGTTCCTTGATGCGGCGGATCATATCCGGCGTATCGTAGCCATCCATCAACTCATCCACGGCGCGAGGCAGCCCCTGATCACGCTTGACGTGTGTGATCGCCGCCATCTTGCCGACGTTAAAGTCCATACCGATGAACAGCGGCTCGCCAGGCTGCACAGTGTCGAAGCACTGGTTCAGCTTGCGGTCGTAGGCGTGGTAGATCGAGCCAGAGGTCAGGTTGACGAATTGGCCATTCAGGTAGGCCCGGATCAGTTGCTCCGGATACGACTCCATCAGCGATGGGATGTAGTCGTCCGGCAGGTTCAGCTCGTTGTCGAAGGTACTTGCCTGGACCAGCCCGTACATCTCGGCCAGCGCTGGCTTCTCGCGGATTTGCTTCACGAACTGCTGGAAGACGAACTTGAACCCTTCAGGGGTCGTGGTCACGTCTACGCCGTTCTTCAGCCCGGGCACGTTGTAGCGCATCCGGGCAATGATCTTGCGCCAGGCGTGCTGCGCCTTCAGCGAGGGCAGCACGTCAAGCTCATCCACCAGTGCGTGGCCAATCTTAAAGCCGACAATGGTCTGCGGCTTCTCCATCGAGCGGCAGATCGTGGTGCTGCGGTACTGCCGGCCGCTGTAGAAGTCGACCTCTTTGTCGCTCTCCTTCGTCTTGACCTTCAGGCCCCAGTCGTAGGCAACTTCCTCGATGGTCGGGAAGAAGATGTCGCGAATCTGCGGGTATGTCGGAGCGAAGTAGCCGGAGTTGATCCCCGGCCATTCCCACACGTGTTTGCACAGCGCCGCGCAGCCGACCCAGGTCTTGCCCGAACCGAACCCGGCAACGAAACCTCGGAATTTGTGTGGAAGCTGGAGGAAATCAGCCTGCGGAACATTCAGGCTCGGCATCCGGCTTCCTCGCGTTGATCACTTGAACCGTCACCGACGTCGGCACGGCTGGTTCACTCTCGTCGTCGACCTTCTTCTGCCGGTTGACGTAGACGTCTCCGACTTCCTTCGCGGCCTGCTCGAGGATCTGCATAGCCAAGCTGATGTTCTTCATCGTCTCGGCCTTCTCGACGAACCGGTTCATGGCTCGCAGTCGATAGGCGCGGTTAGCGATCGGGATTTCTGCCGTCTCTTCGCGGAAACGCTGGCGGGTGTCGTTGAATAGGGTTTGCCACTTCACCGCCAGCCCCTTGCTACAAGCCTTGGTCGGGTCATGACTTTCCACTTGTTGGCGGGTCAGTACCACGCCGAATTCGTTCTTGACGGCCTCAGCTACCTGAGATGGTGTGTCAAAGCACGCCAAGGCCTGAACGATGAAGCTCTTCACCTCATTTTTCAGGGCTGCCATAAATTCGTTATCCGTCTAGGGCCTGTCTAGAATCAGGCCGACTTGAGCAGACAGGTTCCGCAGGCCCTCGCAATGTTCATTTTTCCTACCTCAGCAGGCTTGTTTGCAGCATCCACCAACGCTTGCACGTCAGGGCTTGCACCGTATCGACGGACCACTCCGACGAACTCCTCGACGTCATGGCCTTGGAGTTTCAGTTTGGGGGCGCCTGTCTTGGTGAAGGCTGGCTGGCCGTATCGGTCGTACGCCTGAGCCAGGTGATAAAGTTCGTGTTCAACCAGAGCGCAGAAGTCGATATCGCTGCATCGTGAGCAGTAATCGGCCGCCAGAGTGATGATGAAGTCCGGAACTTCGCCGAACCAATCGCACATCTGCTGCTCCATCCGAGCCTTCTGCCAACCACCAGCGCGGAACGCTACCTGCTCGGCCTGGCCCAGGACTGTTCTGCCTTGTTTCTCGAAGCTCGAAGACGCCCACATCACTCGAATGTCCGCATCGATCAGATGGGCATGTTCTTCGTTGTGGATGCTGCCGGTGTCAGCGAGGATTTCGGCTTGGAGCCACTCCCAGACCTCAGGCGCCGGGCTCAGGCGGATGCCGAAGTCGGATAGATCGGACAGCTCAAGCAGTGACGCCGGGGGCATTGGTCTTTGCATCAGCCATCCCCTCATTGATGATCAGTGTGCGGATCGTGCCACCGGTGTAGATGTCACGCTTCATGGCGGCACGCACTGCATCTTCTGCACTTGCGCCCATATCCATCGCCGCCAGTGCGTAGGCCGAACCGCTGCCAATGGCGTCAGGGTTGGCAGGGTCGAGCTCCTGCTTCCAGATACCCGTCTTGTCGTCGTGGCCGACCATCAGCAGCTTGCCGCCATCAACGACATAGCCCGAGCATTCCACTGGGACTGGCGAGGGAGTTCCGAAGTAGGCAGCGATCAGGGCCTTCTCGTCACACACAGCACCCGCCAGCAAGAAGCTGACCCCATCAACGACCGCACACTTCGAGCAATCATCTGAAACGATTGCCCCTGACCTGGTCTGTCGTGAGTCATAGGCGATAACGCCATCCTTGTAAGCAATGGTCGTCATGCGCTACCTCAGAGAGCGATACGCTCGGCCAGGATTTCGGAAAGCTCACCCATGGCGCCGGCTTGAGTCGTCAGCAACTCTTGCGACTTTGCGCTCAGCTCGCGGAAGCCAGGGGTTTTGATGAAGGCGGTCAGCTTGGCCAAGCGATCATCGTTCTGCGCCTTTTCACCGATCATCCGCTGGACGTGCGGCGGAAGCTGCTTAACTTGGCCGATTCCGATGTAGGCCTTCTCGAAGACATCCTTCGGGCTCCAACTGGTATAGCCGTTCTCATACTGGACTTTGTAGCCCTCACGCCCATCTTGATGCTGGAATGGGAAAGCCGTTACTTGCTTGGTGCCAACATATTCCTGGGACATAGCCTCTCCTCGTCGCGTGTCGCGACACAATTTGCTGATTCGCGAAACGTGTCGCGACTTATGATTGCCCGACACGCTGGCCGGATATCACTTCGCCGAGACTCAACCCGTGGCGACTCCGGTGCGATTCAATGCCTGCCGCAAGATCCTTGGCGACCATCGCATCGGCGACAGTGTCGGCCTGCTGAGCATTGCTGAACTCACCGACGGCGATAGACGAGGCGCCACCCCCACCCCCAGCACTCGGCGCCTCCTGCGTGTAACAAGTGACGATGTAACGGGTCACAGGGCGAACTTGGTATTCGGTCTTCATACTGCCTCCGGCCTGCGCACAGGCTGATTCTGAGCGAAACGATTTGGTCATTTACCCCGACGCTCGATACCGCCCGGCGCCTTGTCACAGCGCAGGCAATGCTCACAGTTCAGCGTCCGACACAGCCAGGCCTTCACTCGCTGCCACCAGATGACCATGAAGATGTAGCGCATTCCGGCCAGGGCCAGCGAGACGTGCAATGTGATCCCAGCGGTGGTCGGACCCATCATGAAGATGGTCTGCTCCCGGCTCATCACCACAAACCCGCTGATGGCGATCGCCGAATAGATCAGCTTGCCGATGACTCCGTCACGAACTTTCCCGCTCAGAACGCACCAGGTCGCCCACCAGGCAATCAAGCCGCAGGCAATGGAGTTCGTCAGTTCGATGTTCATGGTGGGTTGCCTCCCCCGAACCTCTGGCGAATGAGCGCCCAGAGATCAGCGGCTTTGATGGCTCGGTTAATGGCTGCGAGCAGCGATCCGCCGAAGGTGCCGAGCAGAAAGCCGACACCGGTAGCGATATTCGGCTCGGTCACGCCGAGGTATGCGCTGACCATGCCGGTCAGGTACACGGAACAGGCCAGGCCTGTGGTGAGGAAAATCAGCCAGGCGCGCCAATCGGTCAGATCGTCTTTATGCCACCAACTGGCCACGATGACGCCGAACAGGCCGGCGATCAGAAGATCCAATCTGTCGAGCAGGCGGTGCAAAGAATCCATGCGCTCGACTCCGTGGGCATGAAGAAACGAAAAGGCCCCTGCGAATGCAGAGGCCCTGAATAGGTGCGCTCGTCTTTCCGAGCTGTCTGCCAAAGGCCTTCTCAACGTCGACGCCCCTTTGCATCGATCTCGCTGATCCAGTCTCGCGCCACCCCGAAAGCAAGTTGAGGTCAGGGTGCGTGGGCTGCCGGTGTTGTTTCCGTGCGTCGCACTATCCGGCTATCGACGTCCAGGCTATCCCGAAGGCTGTCCTGGCTACAGGTATATTCGAGGCGAAAAAAAGCCCAGCGCGATGGCTGGGCTCATGCTAGGACGACTATGCAACTCGTTTGCGCTTGCGCAACGCCCGCAGGTGCATCCACCCAGATCGAGTGACGTCATGCCTTAGAGAGTGCGAAAGCGAGCATGTAAAGGCTTTGAGAAGTCCGCGCTGAACCAAATCGCTCAAGCAAGATTTCAGCCTATGCCAGTGCGCTTTATCTTTTGGTGCAGGGTTACGCTCAATAGCAATGCCCACAGGGCCATGCTCAGTAGAACGACTGATCGCCAAGAGCAATTGGTTTTCGTAATCTGCAGCGGTCTCCATAGACAACTCCATGCGTTTTCTGTGTCAGGTTCGACCTAGCGGACATTAGCACCGTTTGACGTTGAGATCTTCTGCCAAAATGCACGAATTATCTAGTGAAGGTCGCCTTCAAGTTATCATGGCTGCCTTGAAGCTCTATCTCCCACTCTGGGTATTTGGCGCTCAAATCAAATAGCACTGCTTCAAACGCTTTATAGGAGACTTCGGCACTGACCTCGGCCTGGACCGATGCTTTGAGTTCAAAATGACGGAATCCGCCACCGACTAGCGGCCTGGACGGCAACTGCCTGATGATCTGATGCTTCAATTCGGCGGCTAGAGTAGATGCGGTGTATTCCACGAGCTGAATCCTTTCGAGCAAGAAGAATGCCCGACAGTCGGGCTGCGCCTGTTGTGTCGCGCTTGATAAGCTGAACACCGTGCCATGAAAACAGGTGTTTATCCGCGTGGAAAGCTTTTTCTCTCACGACACCGGCGGACGATAATTGGGATGCCCCTCGGTGCGTTCTCCGCGCGCAGCAGCCCAAAAGAACTTCGCATGGTGCTTGTAGACGCTAGAGGCATCCGAGAAGTCTAAGCCCATACCTTGAACCAAGCTCAAAACCAAGCTCACGATTTCCAAGCTGTCTTGATAGAGCGTCTCGACCTCGTCATCTGTAGCCCAAACAGACGGTTCGCCGCTCTCCACTTCTGGTGCGTTTGGAATTTGTCGGTGCGCCAAATGCTCGTCACGCAAAGTCTTTAGTTTCTCCCGAACTTTAGAAGCTTTGCCACCTTCGCTGTATTTATCAATCAAGTTCAAAATTTGAACCCGTTTTTCCGTGAGCGCCTTGCTTAAGGCCGCGGGCGCAAACTTGGAGCCATGGCGAAAGCGCTGGGCCCTGGACTGGACTAGAGCGTCAAAAAGTTTCGGGTCACGCAGATTTGCCGCGATAAGACTCATCCTCGCAGCAGCTGGGTTTTTGTCCCATAGTCGGGACAGCGCCAATAACATTTCACGACGAAGCGAAAACCGAATGATCTGAAAGGCATGAGCAGCAAATGAAGTGCCGATACGGTCATGAAGGTCAACGTCATACGCTGTAGGGCGCCACGTCTCATGGACCATAACTGCCAGCTCGCATTCCTGTAAGAGCGCGTCGACCGTGCGGTTCAGTTTTCCGAGCTTTTTTTGGATATCGTCCATCTACATCATCCCCTGACCATATTTTTGATTATACCGACCGGGTTCAACGGAAAGCGGTCAGTGGAATGCGATTGATACGCCCAAGCGGCGCAACTGTCTTCAATCGCACTCCTCCAGGTTCTATGCAGCCTTGCGAATTATCTCCAGCGCGCAGTCAACCCATGCCACGCCGGCTTTGATCACCTCCCGGGCTTTGGCCTCGCCGATGCCCGCCGCCCGAGCAATTCGCAGGGCGGGCCACTTGGCGCCGAAGTACAACCAGATGAAGTCCCCCATCTGCGTGTCACGGCTGATCAGCCTGGATACCGCGCCATCGATTACAAGCGCCAGGTCGTCAGTGAGGCTGTATTCCTTCACCCCACCAACGCATGGCGTGTTATCGCGGATCAGCGCGTAAAGAGGCGACACGTAGCTCGGCACACCCATTCCATCCATGCGCCAGAAGCCCCACTGCTCCAGCAACCACTCGGTATCCCCTAGAACCTTGCCAACGTAAGTTCGTTTCTTCATGCCGCCTTCCTCGGGTCTGGATCACGCAGGCCGAACAGGTTTCGCAGCAACCGGTCAGCAGGTTTGTTTTTGGCATTCCCCTCGATCAACCACCGCTGCCCAAAGTCATGGAAGCCGATTTGTGCTCGGTTGCCATGCCAACTGGCGACCATGTCCAGCAGATACGCGAGCGCGGTCGGCCCTCCTATCTTGATCTTGGCCAGCTCTTCGCCGGCGACCTTTAGAAACTGCCGCTCCAAATCACTCATACTCTTGCGCGGAGGCATCGCAGCAACTTGACCACTCATTGACCACTCCCCCTGTACTTGCTAGCGAATGGGCGATTCATCTCGACCTCTTCGTCCGATGGTTCCCTACTCCCAGCGAAGTTGACGAATCGAGCGTACTCGCCCTGCTGCTGGACAAGGCAGGAGCCGACCCGAGCGTGCCTGCACTTGGGCATGATCAGTTCGGTGACGCCGTTCTGGCCTTCCTCCGAGTCGTTATCCCGGTGAACGAGAATGATGCAGTGGGCATCCGCCTCGATCTGACCGGAGTCACGCAGGTCGGAAGCGATTGGCTTTTTGCCCGGGCGCTTCGTCGAGTCGCGGTTAAGCTGCGCCAGCAGGATCACCGGCACCTCCAGCTCCTTGGCGATGTTCACGATCCCGGTCGAGATCTTGCCCAGCTCCGAAGTGCGGTTGAACGCCTTACCGTCTGAGCCAATCAGACCGATGTAATCGATCACCACCACATCGAGTCCATGGGTGCGCTGAACCTGGCGGGCAATGCTGCGGATGCGCGCCACCGTCAGTCCGGACTTGTCACAAACGAAAAGCGGTTTATCGATTATCTTGCTGACCGCCGAGGTCAGCCGCGGCCAGTCATCATCCTGCAACTGGCCGTCGTCGAGTTTTCGCAGGTCGATACCGCCGATGGACGCCAGCGCACGATTGCCAAGTTCCTCCTCCGGCATTTCCAACGAGAACACCATGCCGACACCAGCACCGCTGCACGCAATGTGCTGGGCGATCTGCAGGCCGAGAGTGGTTTTGCCGCTCCCTGGCAGGCCGGCCACGATGGTGACAGTCTTTTTACGCAGGCCTCTGATCAGCTTGTCTAGGTCCACCAAGCCGGTCGACAGGCCCGACTGCAGAGTTCCAGTGAACTTGGAGTCAATGATATCGATGTTCCGCGTCACGACCTCATCCATGCGCTTGTAATCCGGCTCCCCCGTTTGTAGGTCGCGCAGATCTGCCATTGCCTGCTGAGCATTGGCGATGATCTCGGCGACAGGCCGGTTCTCCGTGGCCAGCTCGCGCACCGCGTCGGCAGCGTCCACTAGGCGGCGCAGCACGGCGCGCTCTTTCACCACCTTGGCGTAGGCCTTCCAGTTGGCGGTGCTGGGCGTGTTGCGCGCCAGCTCGGCGGCGTAAGCATCGTACGGGCGCCGCTCGGCAAGTACTCGGCGAAGTCATGCAGCGTTACAGGGTCAACGGGACAACCAGCTGAGTGACAGCCGATCATCGTTTGGAACAGTGCCGCATTTTCTGGATCATGGAAGTCCGAGACCTGCACGTGGGCTGTGATGGCATCGAATAAGTCGGAGTCCAACAACATGGCGCCCAACAGAGCGTGCTCCGCCTCATCGCTAAACAGTTCTCGCGTCATACAGCACCTCGCGCGGATGCCCAGTTGAAACCAATGGCCTTCCCGCCAGCCTGACGCAGGCGATCGAGCGCTCGGTCTCCGATGTAACGAGCCAGATCTGCAGCAGCAAGATTGGAGACCACAACAGTCGGCAGGACGAGCTGGTAGCGTCGATCGATCACTTCATGAAGAACACCGAGTTCGTACGCGCTGCCACTTTGAGCACCGACTTCGTCGATTACCAACAAGTCGAAGGCAGCCAACTCGTCGAGAACTTCTCTGTCCGAATATTCGGCACTGCGATCCATCGCTCCCTTGAAGACGCGGATGATCTCAGCTGCAGTGACGATTACCGCTTGAGCTCCATGCTTACGAATGACTGCATGGACGATCGAGCAGGCAAGGTGCGTCTTGCCATTGCCAACGTTGCCGGTAAGGACCAGTGATCGGCCGGCGGCGTAGTTGTCGGGAAACTGATCGACGTAGTCCATGCAGGCATTCAGGGCCTTGGACATTCCCTCACCTCCACCTGTAGTCCTGTAAGTTTCGAACGTGCATCCGTTAAAGCGTGGAGTGATACCAGAGCCTAAGAGCAGCTTATTCAGGTCCTCAGCCTGCTTCCTGCCTCGAGCGAGGATGTGAGCCTCGGACGTCTTTGGCGCAGTGTGTAATGCCTCCCAGTGGCAATGCTTGCAGCCACGAGGCAATACCGAGCCGTCGAACTGCTCAATTTCAGAACTGCTCACCGAGCCATGCACCGGACATTCGAGAGCAAAGAAGCGAACACAAGGCTGCCGGCAAAAATTAGAAGTTCGCGCCATTCTTCACCTCCGGGTATAGATCCTGCGTATGGCTTGGCAGACCGTGATAAGCCGAAATTGAGCTCGTGCCTGCGGTTTTCAGCACGTCGTTCCACTTCTCTCCGTTAATCCAACGGGCCCCATGGGGAATGTACTGACCGTCATCCTTCAACCAATCTCGGGAAAGTCGATGCTGGGCCAATGCGGTCAACATGGTTTGCTGAAGCTCGGCATTTGGCTTCAATCTCTCCCAAGCCTTACGAGCGTCCTTCTTGCTTGCCTTGTTTGGGTACAGCTTCCAGAACTGCTCGAAGGCCTCCATCAGATTCGGTTCGCCGGCAGATTTTTCAGTCTTTACTGCTTCATTCAGTCCTTGCTTACCTTCAATACTTACTAGTGTCGGATTTGCCGTATGCGGTCGAGCCGTATGCGGTTCAGCCGGATACGGTAAATCCGGAAGCGGTGTTTCCGAGACCAAATAGTTCACTTCACCGAGCACGCCGGCCTCGCTCCGTGACTGCTCTCGACGCACGTAACCGGCGTTAATCAACTCGTCCAGGAGCCCGTAGATCCCATCCCGGCCAGTGGGTTTTGCAGATGCCGCTGTCTCGCCGCGCAGATGTGCCGGAGAGACTTTCCAGTGGTCAGGCTTACCCAGCAGAAACACCAACATGCCGCGAGCGCCCCAACTCAATCGTCGGTCCTCACTGATGCTTTTGCTCAACAGGTAGAAGTTCCCCTCAGGGCGAGGGGCGCGAATGATGCTCATAGTTCAGAGCTCCAACTCGTTGGTCACACGCTTGATGAAAGCGTCGTAAGACTCAGCCATGATGAACCCCTGATCTTCCAAGGCCTGTCTATACGCCTTGGCACTTCCGTAAAGCACCCAGCGATCACGCTCAGGGAGATTTCGGAAGCTGGTATAGACAGGCCAAGGCCCAGCTATCTTGCAGGGCGTGGTGGGCTCCGCAGGCGACTTAAGGAGAGACCTCATTTAGTTTTCTCCCGGCCTACGATGTATACCGAACCTGGTGAATCGGCTTTCAGTGTCATGGGAATATTTGGCAGGCTCATGCGTCGAACTCCACACTGCAATAACCACCCGCGGCGTGCACTCGCCGGGTTCCGTAGAGCTCCAGGTTTACAGCCTCGCAATCGATCCGGTAACGCTCGTACTCTGGGCCGGTACCGACACCTTGATTCTTGACCCAATCTGGTAAGGAGCCGCGCGCGCGCATTTCATTGAGGAAGGTCCACCATCTAACCGCATTCTTCCGCTCGGCCTGGATGAGTTCCGCGACCGCGATGCGTTGCTCTTCGCTCAAACCATGCAGAGCACTTCCTTTTTTGGCTTCATACAACGTAACTTCAGAGTCCCGTACCTGAGGACGAGGGAATGCATGTACATTCGAACTGACTTGTTCACTACGGATTGCGTGTGCCATGATTAGTACCTCATTGAGATGTGTTGTCCTGGTTGCACAGGACGATTGATAGGCCCGGTTCCCGCCGGGCTTGTTGCTTTCTGCCCCGGGTGAATCTCATCATCCACTTGTTTGAAATAATGCAAGCCCTGCTCTGATCAACGTCTCCGCCTGGATGGACGCATCATCCACGCCTACACGCTCGGGAGTAATTTCTCGGCCGTTTAAGCTTTTCGCTGGCCCGATCAAGCGGCCTTTACCGACTCCTCCAACACCAGCAGGCACTGCCGTACATGGCCGATCTCTTTCTGGATCCCAGCCTTCTCAATCTGCGAAACGCGCCCATCCGCCAGGGCGTCATGAACGGCGCGAGAGACATCACCTGACTCTGCCGCCAGATGCACCAAGGCTTGAGTCAGGCTGACCCCTTCAGGTCTCACCCGTGGCACCAGTTCGTATCCCAAGGCGTTTGCCAATTGCTGTAACGGCTCCGGGTTGTTGCTGTGCACCAGGATCTGTAGGAACTGCTCCAGGTTCAGCCGGTGCGAGTCATCATTTGGATTGCTGCGATTCAGAAGAGCGGTGTGGCTCATGCCCATCAGATGAGCCAACTGCTTTGGCCCCGCATCCAGCACTGCCTCATGAATTGCTCGATGTACCTGTTCCATTCGGGAAACCTCTTGGCGGTTGTCGTGGCAGCACGTTTTGTCGATGAGCGAAACTTTGCTCATCGACTCAGGCGGCAGATTGCTCGGAGCTGGTAGGTGAATTGCGCAGATAAGCCCAGTCGATATCAGGACGCAGTTCTTCACATGTCACCGCCCTCCCCGACTCGCGATCAAGATTGATTGCCAGGCCAGGTCCTGCGAGTCGGTATCCGTAAGCAATCTGTTTGAGGTTGCCAACGCTTGTACCGCTTCGCTCCGCTAGAGCATCGAGTTGCGCCGGCTCCAAGGAGCGGATGAGTTCGAGTAGCGTCATGGTGATCTCCGAAAGAGCTTCAGATTACACTTTGCTAATTTACATGGCAATAGCATTTTATAATTTACTGTTTGCTAACGCAGGATCACTATTCACCTATGGATATGAAAACTCTTCGGGTCGAAGCGCTGCGGCGTGTAATCGGCCAACTCAGTCAGAAAGAATTCGCAGAGCAACACGATCTGGACGCGTCGTATCTGTCCCAGATCCTCAATGGCCATCGAGGCCTTGGCGAAAAAGCGGCACTCAACCTCGAGCAGAAAATCGGATTGGCCCCTGGCGTTCTTGTTAACCCTGCTGGCTACGGTTCGAACGTTATCGAGGGTGAGTTCGGCCGCGTTGAAATCATCCGGGAACAATCCCCCGTGTATCAGGCGATGATCGGAAACGCCTCGCCTAAATCGATCGCAATCCTCGACAAGCTTGCCCGCGCCGCGGCGAAGGGAAAACTCAAGGAGTCGGATCTGGTGCTGCTGGAAGGCATTGCGGGACTGCTCGAGAAAGCCAATACCGAAAAGCTCTGAGCCTAGGTGGCAAAAAGCCCAGCACATGGCCGGGCTCTCTCCCCTACTCCTTCAGCAAGTCCTCTTCGCGGTTTTGCCACATCGCCTGAAGCTTGGTCAGCCCCTTGCCAGTGATCAGCGTCGAGCACGTCGGGATCGTGCCTTCGATTGGATGCTCGAACGAACCCAGCTTCACATCAAGCAGACCGGCTTCGATTTTCGCTTGATATGGCTCGTTAGACCTCGTCACCCAGCCCTTCTGCCGCATGAACTGCAGCAGCCTGGTGCGGCCCGTGCCGATGATCTTCGCAGCCTGCGCAGCGTTATAGGTTTGATGCGAAACCGTGACCATATCGTGGAATGCAACCTTCGGCGCATCCTGCTCAACCTTCACTTCCAGTAGATGGTTCTCTTTGGTCAACTCGGTGTTGTCCGCCTCCAGCGCAACGACCTTCGTCACGTTTTCGGTGAGCAGCGCCAGTAGAGTTCGGGGATCGCTCAGTGCGGCAGCGTAGTCAAAAACTGGCTTCGCAATCTGCTCTTCCAACTCCTGCCAGCGGTCAACCAAGCGAGCGGTGAACTCTGGACAGAGTTGGGCAACGACGATGAAGCTATCGCGCTTGTTTACCAAGTACTCCTTAACAACCACTCCATTCCCTGATTTGGGCCCATCCACCAACGGTGGTCGGGAAATGATGCTCTTCTCTACCAAGCGCTCGATGGTGCGTTTCACGCTATCGTGCCGAGCGCTGACCAGATCCGCGATTTCTTGTGAGGACATAGTCCGCGGCACGTGCTGGTGAATCTGAAAATGTGTCGCTACCCCGGCTGGATGCCCATGTTGGCTCAAAGCGTTGTTCATGCGAGCTTCTCCAGGCCTTCACCCACAGAGTCAATAACCGCTTTGGCTGACTCGACGGCCATGTGGAGCAACCATGCTTGGCTTGGAGATATGACCAGAGTTTGCATCCCGGCTTCACACAGCGACTCTCTCACACTGTAGAGAATGCAGGACGCCTGGTTAAGCGCATCCACGGCAGGAATTCCTGGGCGCACCGCCAACAACTCCTGTCTCTCGACATTGCAGCTAA
Organism: Pseudomonas sp. MD195_PC81_125; assembly: GCF_014060985.1. Taxonomy (NCBI): domain Bacteria; kingdom Pseudomonadati; phylum Pseudomonadota; class Gammaproteobacteria; order Pseudomonadales; family Pseudomonadaceae; genus Pseudomonas; species Pseudomonas sp. MD195_PC81_125. The sequence goes on along the minus strand of NZ_JABULD010000001.1, from coordinate 5,065 downwards.
CGAATGAGCTCTCAACGGTAAGCGGCACCTTGATGGCGCCAGCATTGAGTTTTTCCTGTGATGCCGTATCCTGTTTCATGTGAATGTCCTCAGAAATGTTCACTGCTTCATAGGCCTCAAGCGTTGGCGCGCTTGGGGCTTTTTTCTGCCTTCCGTTTTTCATGCTCCATCTCCTGCTCTAACGATCTCCTCAGCCGATAGACAATTTCTCCGCTAAGGCTACGGCCATTTTCTGCAGCTCTACTTTCAAGCAATGCTCGCATCTCCAAAAGCATGCGGACAGCAGTGGTTATTTTGGGATTACTCATTTCCGCTTCCTTTGTGTCGTTTCCTTTTGTGCAGTTTTGCTTCCTTTGTTTCACTTGTCAACACGCATGTGTCTTTTGTTGCATCCTACCTAGGGTGGGACGTAGGCTTTGTACATTGATATCGGTGTACAAAGGCCTCAATGAACAGCTCGTTTGCAAAGAAACTCGCCCTCCTAAGAGCCGAAAAAGGGCTGACCCAGCGTGACCTCGCCGCCGCAGCGGGGATAGCTTGGTCGATGATTTCTAAATACGAATCAGGAAAATCTCATCCCAGATTGAAGGTTCTCCTCCGACTAGCTGAAGCTCTCGACGTTCCTGTCGAGCAGTTAAAGGAAAATGAAGAGGCAGATGATGTCGAACTCATGTTTGAGGTTACGTTTGAAAAACTCGGACCTGTCAGATGCTCTCTGCATTTCACTAGAGGTCAGCATAAAAAACTTGCAGAGGAATACTCATCCCTCGGTCAAAACGAGAAAAACAAACTATTAAGCGACTACATGTTGGAAGCTATGGTCGGGGCAGCACAGATAGAAGGAAGTCCTCTACAACTGAATCATTCAGAGGATGAGATCACCAAGGTGTCAGCCCAGTTCTTCGCACCCAAGGAATACATTGATGAAATTCGAGGAACTCCAGTTCACGACCTGTTCGGAGGTAACTCGAAAACCAAAAATGAGTAAGTTGCTCAGATCCTGAGTGAAGGCTTCGTGCTACCTAAATCTCAACCATCACGGCCTGTCTGCCTGTGTCCCGCATAATCCCCTGATAGGCGATACGGCCTTATGGCTGATGGGCAGGTTAAGTGATTCGAGTGAAACCAAACAGTACGGTTTGCTCGTAGAATGTACGGTGTGCGCGCAAACCGTACTCCAGCTACTTTTTTAACTGCTCATGCTTACCGATCCATTCGTAAAGAGTGCGTTCTTTTACTCCATGAAGCCGTGCGACGATCCTAACAAAATCTGCGCGACTCTCGTATTCGCCCCTTGATCTTTCCCACTCTTCAACAAGCTTAGCCTTCAGTAAATTCATAGATTCGTGCCGGCTCTTACTCGCCTTCTTCGCTCTGGCTCCCAAGGCAAGGCTGACCGAGTTTATGCATTCACGATATAAATTCGCCGAAGCTAAATTTGTTTGAACAATATCAATTGCCTCATCCAACCCCCGACCATCTATGTGCCTAGCAATCACACAGCTATCCACATACATTACAGCTATTGAGGCAAGCAGCCCCTCAAAATCCGGAAACTTATCTGCGGATATTTCCCCGCTAACGACCGAGCCCTTTGCCGCACGCATGAATACTTCTATGAGCCAGCCAAATGGCACGTCTTGTATTTCTGAAGCGAGGTCTTTTATAGGTGGTTCATCCGCGCTTGAATGTAGAACCAGAACACCTTCATCAATCCAACTCTGCGCTACTGGGGCAAACTCTTCTTCAATAGCAATAATTTCTTGATAGGTATTCTTAAAATCTTGAAGTGTTGGATTTCGCCCCATTTTTTTTGCAACAATAACGTATGCTTCGCGGCCAAGCCGCCAAACAGACGGAAGCAACTGCATCCCGCCCCACTCCTCGCCATACCAGGACTTATCGCTAGGCACACCATCCAGTCCTACGAATAACTTCTCCTTAAACCCTAGCTCGCCTTCTGCGAAGGTTAGGTAAGGATCCACAGCCAGAAACCCGTTAAAGCTCATGACGCACCCTTTTATATGTCGTGGAAGCATCCAATACATTGTTGCTCTGCGAGAGCAGTCTCATTCAAACCCCGTAAACAGGAGAGATTTCAAGGAGACGCAATATCCCACCTGGGCAGCAATAGCATCCAGTCTATCGTCAGTTAGCACAATGTAATAGGCAGCAGCGCACATCGTCGAGATAAGACTCGAGGGCTAGAGACGGTGCTGGTTCTCAGCTCTAACAATCAGAGGGGAGTTCGTAACAGGATGCATCGTTGAGGATGCAGTGCGGCGACTCATCGGGACGGCCCTATACGACTCACGAGCTATGCGCTGACACCTAAACGTTGTTCACTTGGGTCGCGACAGTCCCACGTAAACAACAGAGAAACGCTCTCCCCCTCCCGCAAGAAACCAGCTTGCAAATCAAAAGCAGAAGCCTACCTTCAGCTGCTTAAAGGTCCACAAAGAAAGGCCGATATGCTGACAATGATTCTCCGGCAGCAGCCAGCAGCCAGCAGCCAGCAGCTAAAATATCTAAACGCCGTTCGGTCTTAGCAACTTTCCAGTGATGGATAAAGCCAAATCACTGCTCATAGAAAATCAAAACCCGTTCAATGTCACCAATACAGGACACTAAAATTGGCAAGGTTCAACTTCAAAGAAATCGCTTCGGCAAAAGATGGCACGGGAGACATAGATCAATTTGAAAAATTCGGCAAACAGTTTTTCGAATCAGTTCTGGGCCACAAGATTGTAAAAGACCCGGGCCGCGGCGCTGATGGTGGTATCGATATTCGCGTAAAAGTTAAGATAAATAATGGCTTTGAGTACTGGCTGGTCAGCTGCAAGCATTATGCTCACTCGGGCAACTCCGTGGGACGAGGCGATGAGGAAGACATACTCGACAGGCTGGCAGAACATAACTGTGATGTTTTCGTAGGGTTCTATTCCACGATCGCATCAGAAGGGTTATTTCAGAAACTCGAAAGACTCCGCATAAACAAAAAAATAAAATATAAAATCTACAACTCCGAAGACATTGAAAAACTACTACTTCATAGCGTTCAAGGATTCCGTGTGGCGAAACAGTTTTTCTCCAAATCGCTAGTGAATATGTGGCCGCAAATTATCTCTTTAAACCCAACCTACTCTAAAAGCGATGCTGTAGAAGCCTCTCCTAATCAGTGGATTGTAGAAGAGGCTTTTCCAGATGGGTCATGGAGGGCATATTCAAACACAGCCGAAAACGCAGCTTTGATAGCAAATGAAATAGTCATGCTAGAAATTCATGAACCAATGTATCTAGCTGCTTGGAAAGATGCTGTACGTTTATTTCCAGACTTTTTTGAAATCCCAGATACTGGAATTGATGCCGCATTGAGCTGGAGCAAGCTCCCGCCTAAATGGTCCGCAGATATATTACTGGAAACGTTGTCGCCGAATCCACGATGGTCATTACTTGCCATTTGGAGCCTCGTGGATTCTAACAAAGTTCGCTCCATTCTTAAAAAACTGGGTCAGGATGCCTCACAGCGATCTGTAGATTTGATGAGCTTTGAATTTTTATCAGGCGACACAGGCACTGATCGCCGAGACATATTGACAAGGCTATTTGCGTATCGCTGCTGATGCTGCCCTAATTATGCCTTGACTATTGGGCAGAAGACGTAAGAGGCGCTTGCTGACCTCCCTAGGTTGCGCATCAACATGGTGTGCAATCTAGGTCGACTTGAAATGGATATACAAGGAATTAAGTTTCAGAGCCGCAGGGGGATAGCGTTCTAGAAAATTTAGCTGCGCAATCAATTCAGTGTTCAGCATGGTCCACACACACCCGAACCTGAAGCTACTGCCTCAGCACCGATGCCCGGCTGATACGTCATCAACCAGTTCTCTAAGCGAGCAATGACATCGGGAGAGTCGGTGCACTTGTAGCCCCGTCCATTCTGGACAATCTGTTGCAAATCTTCAGGTAGATCACAAGCCTGGCTTCCGAAATACCAGAATTTTTTAGCTATGAGGACATTCTCCCCACTCAAATCACGATCCATGTGATAACAATCATGATGAACGCTTTCGCGTTGAAACCAGTCGCCCTTCTCGTCCTTGAAATAAAGGTTATCCCCCTGGCGGTCAGTGCCATCCCCATTCACTGAGGGCCGCTTGAACATGTACCGCGGATCTTTACCGTACTCCTCAAGCGTCAGCACCTCTACGATCTTGGCTGCGTATACAAGTTTACCTCTCAGGCCGAGAGAGGCCGATCCCGTGCCCACCAGCCAGCTCCCCACTTCTGCTGTACGTCGAATTATAGGTTTACACGTAGCCAGGGTTAGAACGCCGCCAAAGGGGTTTGGGGCAAAGCCCGTATCATGAGTGATGACGTAGCAATAGATTCGAGTCATGAGGCACGCTTCCTACAGACAAACCCAATAAAAAGCCCGGCACTAGGCCAGGCAAGGACTAAGCACAGCCGCGCTCACTGGACTTTCTGCACCTTGGTAAATTTGAAGAGAAAATCAGGATCAGTCATCGTCCCATTCTCTGTCATGTTCTTTGGCTTGCCGATGGCGCCGGAGAAAACCACTAGGTCGCCTTCCTCCAACTCTGCTATCGCGTCATACAAAGGCGATCCGCTTTTGATAAGAGTCTTCGAACCGGCATCAGAAAAACCGTTGTTCCAAGTACCCAAAGTCATATCGTCTGTCATAGGGTGAATGATCAAATACGCGTCACCGTCACCGGTGGTGCCCATTTTTTCAACCGTCCCATACCAACCATCCACCTTGCTAGACTTCCCTGGCAGCTTCGAGATGGAATCCAACCGCTTCTTCACCAACGCTGACTTCTTTAGTTCGTTGGGCGCTTGCTCGTATTGTGCTGCGTAGTCCTTGACCACGTTAATAAACCCTTGCTGGAATGGGCTAACCGTAACCGGCTTCGTCTCCGCGCCAGCGCTAGAACTTAGGAGGACAGCTAACAAAACACCCATAATTCTTTTCATGACAAATCCCTGTTTAATTGTTGGGTACGGTACTGGCTGAGGAGCTCAAGAAAAACGATCATGCTCT
>NZ_JABULD010000309.1:0-647 GCF_014060985.1 Pseudomonas sp. MD195_PC81_125 | reverse complement strand
CTCGGCGCGCTTGCTGGGCGCGGCGGTGGTGATCATCGGCGACGTCAACACCATCCGCCTGGCGCACGCCAAGGCTCAGGGTTTTGAAGTGGTCGACCTGTCCAAGGACACGCCGCTGCACGAGCAGATCGCCGCACTTTTGGGCGAGCCGGAAGTTGATTGCGCCGTGGACTGCGTGGGCTTCGAAGCGCGCGGCCACGGGCATGACGGGGTGAAAGCCGAAGCCCCGGCCACCGTGCTCAACTCGTTGATGGGCGTGGTGCGCGTCGCCGGCAAGATCGGTATTCCGGGCCTGTACGTGACCGAGGATCCGGGCGCTGTAGATGCCGCCGCGAAAATGGGCAGCCTGAGCATCCGCTTCGGTCTGGGCTGGGCCAAATCCCACAGCTTCCACACCGGCCAGACCCCGGTGATGAAATACAACCGCCAGCTGATGCAGGCGATCATGTGGGACCGCATCAACATCGCCGAAGTGGTGGGTGTGCAAGTCATCAGCCTCGACCAGGCGCCGGAAGGCTATGGCGAGTTCGATGCCGGTGTGCCGAAGAAGTTTGTGATCGATCCGCATCGGTTGTTCAGTGCGGCGTAAGTAAAAAGGGCGACCCACGGGTCGCCTTTTTTTAGATCAAAAGATCGCAGCCTTCGGC
>NZ_JABULD010000716.1:0-1039 GCF_014060985.1 Pseudomonas sp. MD195_PC81_125 | reverse complement strand
TTCAAAAATCAAAAAGATCGCACCTGCGGCAGCTCCTACACAGGGAATGGTGTTTTGTCAGGGAAATAGAAAACAGCCTTCGCGGCTGTTTTTTTTATGCCTATGCTTTTTGGCTCAAACCCGCCAAGAGGACAGGCCGATGACAGACTGGCAACTGGATCAGGTCTTCGATTTCAATGGGCATCCGGTGCGCCACGCCGTGCGCGGTGACGGCCCGCCGCTGGTGTTCGTGCATGGCACGCCGTTTTCATCGTACGTGTGGCATCGCATCGCGCCGCATTTCTTTGCCAGTCACCGGGTGCATTATTTCGACCTGCTGGGTTACGGACGCTCCGCACAACCGGATGCCGACGTTTCCCTCGGCGTACAGAATCAACTTCTCGCGCAGTTGCTCGATCACTGGAACATCCAGCGCCCGGACGTAGTCGCCCATGACTTCGGCGGCGCCACCGCGTTGCGCACGCATTTGCTCAATGGCAAGGACTACCGCAGCCTGACGCTGATCGATCCGGTGGCGCTGACGCCATGGGGGATCGCCGTTCGTGCAGCATGTGCGCCAGCATGAAGCGGCGTTCAGCGGCCTGCCGGATTACATTCAGCGCGCGATCGTCCCGACTTACATTCGCGGGGCGATTCACCGCGACATCCCGGACGCTGAACTGACGCCCTACGTGCAACCGTGGCTCGGCGATCCCGGGCAAGCGGCGTTCTATCGGCAGATTGCGCAGATGGACGAACGCTACACCCGCGAGGCCGAACCGCTGTACCCGAGCATCCGCTGCCCGGTGCAGATTCTCTGGGGTGAAGTCGATCAGTGGATTCCCATCGAACGGGGTCGGGCGTTACACCAGATGATCCCGGGATCACAATTTCACCCGATCCCCGACGCCGGTCACCTCGTTCAGGAGGACGCCCCGGAAGCGATCGTCGCTGCATTGCTCAGATTCCTCTGACCCAACACCCAGCCCTTGTGGGAGCGAGCCTGCTCGCGAAAGCGGAATATCAGCCATTGCAGATGTCGCCTGACGCGCCGCCTTCG
>NZ_JABULD010000419.1:0-3260 GCF_014060985.1 Pseudomonas sp. MD195_PC81_125 | reverse complement strand
GTTGCAGGAGCAAATCATTAAAACCTTCCGCAAGGACGGCATTATTCCCACTCAGGTCAACCTGGTCGGCTGGAGTCGAGGCGGTATAAGTTGCCATATGCTGGCCAACGCCATGTTCAATGAAAGTACTTTGAAAAGCATTCCGGTGAAGATCCTCGCCATTGATCCGGTGCCCGGCATCGGCAACTTCCAGGAACATCGGGTCAAACTCAACAGCAACGTCAAAGAGTACGTTGGCTTCTATGCCCGCGACGAGCGTTCGAAAGGTTTCAGCTGCGTTATCCCGCAAACGGCTACCGGTACGCGCACGCATATCTTCCCGATCCCCGGCCGCCACGCCACCCTGGTCGGCAACGCTGCCGCTGACGGCAACGCCGGCCCGAAGGTCCTCGCCGAACCCGGCCAGTTCGTGCGCCACTTCGCCGAAGCCTGCCTCAAGCGTTGGGGCACCCCGCTGACCAACACCCTGAACCTGAGCGACGCCGTCCTGAAGCAATGCGGCGATGCGATGGTCAGGGACGCCGCGAAATACAAGGCCATGGAAAAGTACTCCTACACCTGGTTCACCGAACTGGACCAAGGCGAACGCTACGTTTCGCTGGGCAGCAGAGGCGTGCCTTTCTCGTCGGTGAAGGGCGGGATCTACGCGCCGGCGACCGGACTGACGACGAGTGTGCTGGATGTCGAGGGGTATCGGGCGATTCGTTGAAAACCGTGATAGATCTGTAGGAACGGCCTGCTCGAATCTGCATCCCGTTCCTACACGCAGCGGCGCCTTGTCTTCTATCGGCGCCGATAGGCCGAAACCTATAGTTGTGACTGTCGCTGCCAATTCAGCGGCTCGGGCTTGGTCACCCGATTGGATCATGCATTCGCGTCCGCTGTATGCTGCCGGCACTCAATTGCCAGCAGCGTTATGGTGGCTGTGTTTGGGACGCTTTCGAGCGTGCCGGGTATGTGCATGATCCTCACCGGTTGACCAACCCGAACACAGTCGCCTCCAGTCGCTTGGTCACGATGTGGTGGCTTCATTCGAAGCAATTGAGGATCTAAAAATGAAATCATGGAACGAGCTCCACTCCGATCGCTACCGCCCCGTCGACTCCAACCTCACTGACACCAAGCCCCTGGTCATCGACACCGATGCCAACCCGCAAGACATCCTCGAATGCGCCGTCCAGCGCCTGCGTGCGTCCAGTGACCTGCTGCAAACGCTCTACTGCATCTGCTTCAAACACGCCGACGTCGAAGACATCCCGCACATCACCCATGCCCTCTACCTGCTGACCAAAGACGGCTGCGACCTGCTGCAAGTCGCCCAGCAGAAAATGCTCAGCTGGAAAGCCCCGGCCTGAAGCTGAGAGATCGAATCGCTCTCAGGCACTGCCTGAGAGCGATGGAAAAAACGCAATCAAACGATGGAGATTCTCGTGAGCAAATTTTTTGATGAGCTGATGGAAAGCGTCAAACAGGCAGATGAAATCTTCCGCCGCGAGCACGGAGACCTCGACTCGCCACCTGCTCCAAAGATGCCGCTGGAAAATTGAAGAGCACCTTCAAGGCACACCGTTTCCTGACAATGACGAAGACAAATAAGTACCAAAATTATGCTTATTAGCCATAAAAACAGGTGGAATACTTCCAGTTAGCTGTTTCTGCCTCCACTTGTCTTGCCGAACATTCTTCTTAGTCTTAAGTGCTACTATTCTGGTAGTTAAGGCTTAAAAATGAAGGAATATTGGCACATGGCTAATAAGACAGCACCGCTCTTGCCCGCGACTTCCAGACTGCTTTCCGAGTTTGGCGAGCGCCTGAAGCTGGCCCGCCTGCGCCGTAAACTGACGGCCAAACAGGTCGCAGAACGATCAGGCATGTCGCTGACAACCCTGCGCTCACTGGAGTCTGGTGGCTCGGGAGTAACCATCGGTGCCTATCTATCAGTCATGCAGGTACTCGGGCTGGAAAAGGATCTGAATAAACTGGCCGAGGCCGATGAGATGGGGCGCCGATTGCAGGACGCGCAATTGCTGCCTGGATCAACCCCCCAACGAGTACGCGGAACATCCAGGATCAAGAAGTCGCCTCTGGTCGGCGAAAAGAGCACAAGAGTGGAGGAAGACAGCGCCTACATCGCCAGCCTGACGGAAGATTTTCCCCTCAACACCCACTCGCTTTCAGAACTGTTGAACAAGAAAAAAAAGCGGCTCCAAAACAGGTGAAGAATGACGCGAATTGCGGTTTATGCAGATTGGGAATCCTTGAATGGCGCAAGACGCCTCGGATTCCTGCATGTCAGAAAGGCCCGTGCTAACGAAGTGTTCGAGTTTGAGTACGATCCAGCCGCACTGGCCGATCCTGAACTGAACTTCATGAAGCTCGATCCCCGTATCAACTTTTTCGAAGGACACCAATTCCCCGGCGGGCACCAAACCCAGTTCGGTGTATTCGCAGACTCAAGCCCTGATCGCTGGGGACGCTTGCTGATGAAGCGGCGGCAGGAACGCGACATTCGGGACGGCTTGATGCCAAAAGGCAGCAAACTGTACGAATCCGATTATCTGCTGGGCGTACATGACCTCTTTCGCGTAGGAGGTCTGCGCTACAAGCTCAATGATGAGGGCAGCTTCCTCGATGACCGCGACGGCTTGGCAGCGCCACCCTTTTTAGAGCTGCGCGCATTAGAGCAGGCAAGCCGCGCGCTGGAAAACGACCCGGACAACACGGCACTGGAAGGACGCGAGTGGCTAAGAATGCTGATCGCACCCGGTGGCTCTTTGGGTGGCGCCAGACCCAAAGCCAGCGTTGCAGACCAACACGGTCATCTGTGGATTGCCAAGTTTCCAAGCATTCGAGATGACTACGACGTCGGTGCCTGGGAAATGGTGGTGAATGCTCTCGCCAAAAATTGTGGCTTGAGAGTCGCAACCGCCACCGCCCAGCGCTATGCGAGCCAGCATCACTGCTTCATGGTTAAACGCTTTGACCGAAGCAGATCCGGTGGCCGCTTCCACTTCGCCTCCGCCATGACCATGACCGACCGCGTCGACGGTGACGATGCCTCGAATGGCGCCAGCTACATCGAACTGGCTCGAGCGATCATTGAACACGGCTCAGAAGTCGACACCGACCTGCGCGAGCTATGGTCGCGAATTGTCTTCAATATTCTCGTTTCAAACACCGACGACCATCTGCGTAACCACGGATTCCTTCTCGACCCTGGTCGCGGGTGGCGGTTGTCCGAGGCTTACGACATTAATCCC
>NZ_JABULD010000080.1:0-6369 GCF_014060985.1 Pseudomonas sp. MD195_PC81_125 | reverse complement strand
GTTGCCGTCWTTTTTTTTGGCTCGAATACACGCCGAACATGAAGTTTGTGTGACATCCGTTCGGTCGCGCCCCTCGCCAACGGCCTATGTCGTAACAGCAGGTTTTTGCAGGCCTGCGGCATCTTTGGCAACCCAAGTGTGGCAATCAAAAAGGATCTCGTAGTGATGCTCGCTCGCCCATCCCGTTGTACCAACGTTCTGTCCTCCAAGCGTGAAACCGTCGAGCCGGCGCTGTGGTTGCTCAAGCCGTTGGCGCACGCAGTGGCGTTGTGTCTGGTGGCGGGCAGCGCGCAGGCGCAGACGGCGTTCAGCTCGGGCTGGTTTGCTGCCAAAGGTGCGGCGCAGCAGGCCGCAGCGGCGCGTCCGAGCGTTGGCGGATTGCCGGGGATGACACCGCCATTGGCCCAGCAACAAAAAGCCAATGCGCAATTGCAGCGTTCGATCCAGACCCTGAACAACACCGTCGCCGCGATTGCCGCGCAACAAGCGGCGCAGGCGGCCGGACGCGCTGCTGCGTTGGGCACGGTACAGTTTGTACCGGACGGTCTGGGCGAGGGCGGTTTGAAAGTCGATAACAGCCTGACCCAGGGTTGGCAGAACGCCAAGGGCCCGCAACAGACCCAGGCCGACGGCAAGACTACGGTGAAGATCGAGCAGACCGCCGACAAGGCAATCCTCAACTGGGAAACCTTCAACGTCGGCCGCAACACCACCGTTGAATTCGCCCAACAGTCCAACTGGGCGGTGCTCAACCGGGTCAACGACCCGAATGCCCGGGCCAGCCAGATCCAGGGCCAGATCAAGGGCGACGGCACGGTGATGCTGATCAACCGCAATGGCATCGTGTTCAGCGGCAGCAGCCAGGTCAACGTGCGCAACCTGGTGGCCGCTGCCGCCAACATCACCGATATCCAGTTCCGTGATCGTGGCTTGTACTTCGACAGCACCGGCACTCAGCCAACCTTCACCGATGCCGCTGGCAAAGTGCTGGTGGAACGCGGTGCCTCGATCGACACCCACAAACCGGCATCGTCTACCGCTGCCGGGGGGTTATGCCTTGCTGCTCGGCAATGAAGTGCAGAACGACGGCAGCATCAGCACCGTCAAGGGCCAGACCGTGCTGGCGGCCGGCGACCGTTTCTACATCCGCAAGGGCTCGGGCACCGAGGGCAATGCGCTGTCCAGCACATTCGGCAGCGAAGTCATTCCGGGCTTCAAGGCCGGTGCCGTTGCGGGCAAAGTCACTAACAACGGACTGATCCAGTCTGCCACCGGCGACATCACTCTGACGGGTCACGAGGTCGTGCAAAACGGCGTATTGCTCGCCAGCACGTCAGTGGCGACGCGGGGCACGATTCACCTGACCAACCCGATCACTGATATCAACGGCAGCGTGACGCTGGGGCAGGGCAGTGCGACGGCGATCATGCTCGACAGCAGCGACATGACCGCCCTCGACAGCCAGCATCAGGCCGCGCTGACGGGCGTCACGGCCAATAACCGGATCCGTGGCGATCAGTCACGCGTCGAGATTCAGAGCGGTGGCAGTGTCGAGTTCCAGAACGGCTCGATCACCCTGGCCACCGGCGGTCAGGTTGCGGTCAGCGCACAGCGCCGCAGCCTGGTGCGCGACGGCGCAATGATCGACGTGTCCGGTGCCCTCGGCGTCAATGTGGCGATGGAAAACAACAGCATCAAGATCAACGTGCAGGGTAACGAGCAGCGTGATGCGTCAGTCAACCGCGAGAAAGGCGCGCTCAACAGCAATGACATCTGGGTCGATGTGCGCGAGCTGGTGTATGTGCCGGCGGGCACTAACGGCTACGCCACGGATCGCTGGTACACGGCGGGCGGTTTGCTCGAAGTCGGCGGTTATCTGGGCACCCAAGGGCACAGCGTCGGCGAATGGATGGCTCAGGGCGGCACAGTGAGTTTTGCCGGCAACGACGTGGTCACGGAAAAAGGTTCGTTGATCAACCTGTCCGGCGGCACCCTGGATGTGCAGAGCGGCGAGATCCGCCAGAGCTGGCTGCGTGGCGCCGACGGCAAGTTGTATGAGGTGTCGCGCGCGCCGGGGGATCTGCTCTACACCGGCCTGTACAAAGGCTATGAAGACAGCAGCGAACGCTGGGGTCAGACCAGCTATTACTACAGCCCGCTGATTGCCCCGCGCTCGCGTTTCGAGTCGGGTTACACCGTGGGCCGCGATGCCGGGCAACTGGTGGTTTCCACGACCAGCGCCGTGCTTGACGGGCAGATGATCGGCGAGGTGTATCAGGGCGAACGGCAGAATCAGGCGCCGAAACCGCTGCTCGACGGCTATCAGCAGAGCCAGACCGCGCTGGCCCGGCGGGCGCAGTTGATCGTCGGCAGTTACGACCCGACCTTCGTCGCGGCGTCGAATGGCCTGCTCTACACCCTCAATCCCTTGCTCGATCAGGTGCAGATCGGTGGCACGCGCCCGGCCTCCGGCAACGATCCGGACTTGACCGGCGCGGTGTCCGATGCCCGCAAGGGCAAGCTCTATCTCGATAACGATCTGCTCAACGGATTCCACCTCGGTGCGCTCAAGGTTTCGACCAAGGATCAGATTGCCGTTCACGGTGCGCTCACGGTCGACAACGGTGGCGACATCACCCTGTATTCCCCGGATGTGCAGATCGGCGCCGACCTGACCGCGCGTGGCGGTAGCCTGCGTCTGGGCAATGTGCTCAATCAGTTTCTCAGTAGCGATACCGCTGACACTCGGCTAACGGCGAAGGTCGGCAAGGCGACGCAAGTCACTGTGGCCGACGGTGTGCAACTCGATACCCGTGGTGTATGGAGCAACCTGCGCAGCAACCCGGATGACGGTGCGAGCCTGGCGTCTCTCAATGGTGGCCTGGTATCGATCCGCAGCAGCGGCGATATCGACCTTGGCGCGGGCAGTCTGCTCGATGTTTCCTCCGGTGGCGCTGTGCTGGCCAACGGCAAGACCCAGGGTGGCAAGGGCGGCGACCTGACGCTGGAATCCAGTGCGATTTCGGCGCCCGGTGAAACCCACCTGAACCTTGCGGGCGATCTGCGTGGCTACGGAGTCACGGGCGGCGGCACGCTGACGGTGCAGGCCAACAGGATTCTCATCGGTCAGACCGACAAGGCGCTGGCCGACAATACCCTGCAGCTGTCTGCCGATCTGTTGCGCAAGGGCTTTTCCGCCTACAACCTGATTGGCCTGAATGGGCTGGACGTTGCTGAAGGCACGGCGATCGATGTGTACATGCCGGTGTACCGTTTCGCTGATGCCGCGCCGAATCAGGTCAGTGGTGTCGATCCGCAAACGGCACTGGAGCTGTGGACGCCGACGCTGTTCCAGGAAAACCCGACCAAGGGCTTGTTGACCCAACGCGCCGGCGCCAGCCTGACGTTGCAGGGCGGGGCCAGCCTGATCGGTTTGATCGATGCTGCCAACAGCCCCCTGACTCTGGGCCGCGGTTCGCGGATCAGCGTCGATCCGGGGCAGAGCATCAAACTGCGCGGTGCCGGGCAGATCACCGTGGAAGGTGAGCTGAATGCCTGGGGCGGCACGATTGATATCCGTCAACAACAGTTCGGTTCGAACAAACCGGCGACCTCCATTGTCGTGGCCGATCCGGGCGCACATGACCGTTCCATCTGGATCGGTGAACAGGCGGTGCTGGATGTCGCCGGACGCGCCAATACGGCAGTCGATGCGCTGGGCCGCACTTACGGTCAGGTCGCCAAGGGTGGCAGCATCATCATCGGCGGTGAAATCGATGCGAAACTGGCCTCTGCCACGGCCGCCGATGCTTATGTGATCGTCCGTGAAGGCGCTCGGCTGGAGGCTTCCGGCAGCGAGACCGTTCTGGATATCGCCGGCCAAGGGCCGACCCGCGTCGCAACCGACGGCGGGCGGATCAGCCTGAGTTCCTACAACGGCCTGTTCCTTGAGGGCCATCTGCGTGCAGCGGCGGGCGGTGTCGGGGCTGCCGGCGGTCGTCTGGACATTGCGCTTGAGACACCGCTGTACGTTGACTCGGCAAGCAATGCCGTGCGGGCGCCGCGAGAGATGATCATTGGCCAGGCACCTGCGGACAAACCGCTCGCGCCGGATCGGCGTCCGGGCGAGGGCGCCGCTGGCCTGCGCTACGGTCAGACGCGCTTGAGCGCAGACGGCCTGATGGCGGGCGGCTTCGATAACCTGAGCCTGTTGAGCAACGGTTTGCTGTCGTTTGACGGCGACGTCAATCTGCACATGAACCAGAGCCTGACGCTGTACGCCGGGGCGTTGTCGCTGGCCGACGCCTCCGCGAGTACGACCCGCGTCGATTTGAGCGCGCCGTACCTGCGTCTGTCCGGCGTGGGCACTTACCACGCCGGCTTCGGCCTGATACGGCCGCGATTGACCAATAATCCGACGACACAATTGTCGGACGCGACCTTCAACGCATCAGCCGACCTGCTGGATGTGGGCAATGGCCTGTCGTTCGGTACACAGGGTTCGATCCTGCAACTCGGCGCGCCGGCGGTTGCGTATGGCCGACGGGCATTTGGCCTGGTGAACCTCGACAGTCGTGGCGATCTGCGTTTCCTCGCGCCCAACGACGGTGCCGAAAAAACCCGGCTGTGGACGCCGGGGGACTTGAACCTCGGTGCTGCACAAATCTATCCCGCCAGTGATGTCCAGGCTGAAGTGCGCGTTGGCTATCAGGGCGCCGTTGCGGTGTCCGACCATACGCTGCGGATCAGCAGCCACGGTGCGGCACCCGCTGAGGTGCCGTACTCGGTATTCGGCAATCTGAGTTTTTCCGCGGCGTACATCGAGCAGGGCGGGGTGGTGCGGGGCCCCGCTGGGCAAGATTGTTCTGGGTGACGATTTGCAGACCACCAGTCATGAGGTTCGACTGCTGTCGGGCAGCACCACGTCCGTCAGCGGCGCCGGTCTGGTCATGCCATACGGTGGCACCACGGACGGCATCGACTATCTCTACAACGGTAAATCGGTGGTGTTGAACGGCATCACGGGCGATAAAAACGGCGTGGCGATCGGTGGGCAATACATCGAGGTGCAGAACGGTGCGCTGATCGATATGTCCGGTGGTGGCGATCTTCGCGGCGCCGGTTTCATTTCCGGACGTGGCGGTTCTACCGATGCGCGCTTCAATCCGCTGGTGCGCAATGCCACCGATGGCACCTTCAGTCTGCCGGGGCTGGCGAGTAATCCGGTCTACGCCATCGTGCCGGGCAATCAGAGCCGTTACGCGCCGATCCTGGCCGAAGCCGGAGCGGTCGATCCGCGCATCGGCCAGCAGGTCACTATTGGCGCCGGCGTGCCGGGGCTGGCGGCGGGGACTTACACGCTGCTGCCATCCACCTTTGCCTTGTTGCCCGGGCGCATTCCGGGTCGAGGTCAACGGTCAGGCGACGCCGGCTGCGATGACGGCAGCGTTGCAACTGCGCAACGGTTCGTGGACCAGCAGCGGGCAGATGTCGATTGCCAACACCGGACTGCGCGACAGTCTGGCCAGTCAGGTGATCCTGACGTCGGCTGAGGTGTTGCGCCGTTACTCGCAGTACAACGAAACGTCGTTCACCCAGTTCATCCGCAGCGATGCCGCCCGGCGTGGCGTGCCCCGTGCGTTGGCGCCAATGGACGGCAAGGTGCTCGATTTGCGCCTGAGCACGGGGGGCAAGCAAGAGACTGCGTTGCAGTTCGATGGGCGAGCGCTGTTTGATGCCGCCGAGGGTGGGCTGATCGGCACGGCGGCGTTACGCGGCGGTTACGCCGGCGCCGAGTTCGAGGTGCTCGCTGCGGGGCATGCGCCGACGCCGGGTTTCAGTGGCGTGTCGGTGTACGCCGACACGCTGAACAACCTCTATGCCGGACGTCTGACGCTCGGTGCGTTGCCGGAGGTGATTTACAACACGACGGGCAACATCATCAAGTTTTTGGGGGCCTCGGACAACATCACGCTGCGTGAAGGGGCCATCCTGTCTGCGCCGGAAGTCGTGTTGCGCACCACCTCGACCACCGGTGGCATCACGGTCGAAGCGGGCGCCGGGATCAACACCCTGGGGCGTGGCAATGTGGCCTTCGATTCAACGTCCGGCTACCTCTACCAGCCGCAAGCCTCGAGCCTGTTGGTAGTGTCCAACGGCTGGACCAATGTGCTGGCGCCGGCAGCGGCCAGGGGCATCAGTGGCGCGGGCAGCATCCGGATTGGCGTGTGTGTCACGTCATCCTGCAACGATCCGGCGCTGCTCTATTCGAACGGCAGCATCACTGCCGCCACCGATAACCAGTTCGAACTCGGTGAAGCGGTGCGTTTCGGCACCCGTCATCTGGCACTGTCGGTCGGTGCGGTCAAC
>NZ_JABULD010000437.1:0-874 GCF_014060985.1 Pseudomonas sp. MD195_PC81_125 | reverse complement strand
GCATTCCACATGCAGGAGCACCGCAGGCTGCGATCTTTTGACTTTTCGAGCGCCCACAAAAAAGCCCCTGAATCTTTCAATTCAGGGGCTTTGCTATTTGGCTCCACAACCTGGACTCGAACCAGGGACCCAATGATTAACAGTCATTTGCTCTACCAACTGAGCTATTGCGGAATTGGTGCGTATGTTACTGATTCAAAAAGAGAAGTCAAGCAATGGATGTAAATTTTCAGGTGTAGGCAGGACGGACGGTGATTTGTCAGTGATTGGCGGTTACCAGAAAACCATCGGCGGTCTACCATGGGGCCCCGGAAGTGGTCACACGCGCTGCCGGCCATTCGCCGAAAAGGTACGCGCCATGAAGCCTGCAATCCGCAACAACGAGGTGCTCGCATGAGCATCGCGCAAATCAGTCTGCCCAAGGGCGTTGGCCCCCACGCCGAGAAACTCTTCGACGCAATCACTCAGGCCGGTACAGCTGAGGAACTCAATCGCGCTGGCGGCAAAGCCGAAGGTTTCGTGCTCGGCCTGGAAAGCACCAAGGCGATCAAAAGCCAGATCGCCGAATCGCTGTACGTCGTGTATGACGATGCCGCGAGTCAGCGCGCGAGCGAACTGGCTAAACTGCCGAAGGTAATCGTTCCGAGCAGTAATCTGGCGTACGCCGCGGTGGCCGCCAGTTGCACCAGCCACAGGGCGAGACCGCCGAGAAACACCCCGGCGGCGACTTGCAGCACCAGGCTTTTTTCGCGTCTGGCCGGGGCGCGGGGGATGAAGTCATCCAGGTCGTCACGGTCGGCGCGCAGGTTGTCGTTTTTTCATTTGGGTTCTCACAGAATTCCTGGATGTATATGAAACCTGTGGGAGCGAGCCT
>NZ_JABULD010000651.1:0-1642 GCF_014060985.1 Pseudomonas sp. MD195_PC81_125 | reverse complement strand
GAGGGGATTTATCCCCGATGGGCTGCGAAGCAGCCCCAGTCGTCTCTAGTCGATCGAAATGAAGATCTTGGGTCGCTTCGCCAACCATCGGGGATAAATCCCCTCACCACAGGCTCACTCCTACATTGGATCCCTGTCATGTTTTGGTCATGCACCTGACTTAATCTCCCCGGCAATCCCCTTGGCCTGATTCGGTGCCGGCATGACCCTGCGTGTTCTGTTCGCTTTTCTGTCGAGTGCATGGCTGACGGTCAGTGCCGCCACCCTGCCCGTCCCCGAAAACGGCCCGGCATTGCGCATTCAGGGTTCCAACACCATCGGCGCCGATCTCGGCCCGGCGCTGGTCGAAGGTTTTCTGCAAGAGCAGGGTCTGCTGAAGATTCACCGCGAAAACCCCGACAACGCCAACGAACAACACATCGTCGCTCAGACTGCGCAAGGCCAACGGGTGGTGATTGAAGTCGCCGCCCACGGTTCCAGCACCGGGTTCACCGCACTGAAAACCGCCAGCGCCGACCTCGCCGCCTCCTCACGCCCGATCAAGGACAGCGAACTGCTCAACCTGGAAGCGCTCGGCGACCTGAAAAGCGCTGAGGCCGAGCAAGTGATTGCCATCGATGGTCTGGCGATCATCCTTCACCCCGGCAACCCCCTGCAGCAACTGGACACCGAGCAACTGGCGCGGATCTTCAGCGGTGAGGTGAAAACCTGGGAAGACCTCGGCGGGCACGGCGGATCGATTCATTTATATGCGCGGGATGATCAGTCCGGCACCTACGACACGTTCAAGGAACTGGTGCTGGCTCGTCGCGGGAAACACCTGAGTTCCAGTGCGAAACGCTTCGAATCCAGCGAGCAATTGTCCGAGGCGGTGAGCAACGATCCGCAAGGCATCGGTTTCATCGGCCTGCCGTATGTACGCCAGGCCAAAGCCGTGGCCATCGCTGACGGCGCATCGCAATCGATGTTGCCGCTCAACAGCCTGATTGCCACCGAGGACTATCCGCTGTCGCGGCGCCTGTTCTTTTATTTGCCACCCGGCAACCAGAATCCGTGGGCATCGGCACTGGTAGCGTTTGCGCAAAGCCCACAGGGCCAGAAGATTGTCGCGGCCACCGGTTTCATCAGCCAGACCGTGCACGCGATGACCGTCACCCCGAATGCGCTGATGCCCGAGGGCTATCAATCCCTCAGCCGTCACGCCCAGCGTCTGACGGTGAACTTCCGCTTTGAGGAAGGCAGCGCCAGCCTGGATAACAAGGCGCGGCAGGATCTGGCGCGGGTGCTCGACTATATAAAGCGCCACGCCAAGACCGAGCGCGCGGTGACGCTGGTGGGGTTTGGCGACGAGAAAGATGACCCGGCACGGGCCGACCTGCTGTCGAAACTGCGGGCAATGGCGGTGCGTCGCGAACTGGTGAAGAACGGCGTGGTGTTGCGCGAGGTGCGGGGGTTTGGCGCATTGATGCCGGTGGCGGCGAACAGTGCGGATGAAGGCAGGATCAAGAATCGGCGGGTTGAGGTTTGGGTGTATTGAACCTGATGTTGATGTGTTGAACCTGCTTACGTCATCGCTGGCAAGCCAGCTCCCACAGAGATTTCCAGTGAACACAAAGTTTGTGAACACCAAACAAACCTGTGG
>NZ_JABULD010000227.1:0-3052 GCF_014060985.1 Pseudomonas sp. MD195_PC81_125 | reverse complement strand
AGTGGCGGCAACGGACATGGACTCGAATTCGCATTCAGCTGCCGGGGCAGAGGAGTAAACGATGTTTGGTAAATTAAGTTGGGAAGCGATCCCTTTCCACGAGCCGATCGTGATGGTCACCATCTCGATGATCGCGCTCGGTGGTCTGGCGTTGTTCGCTGCAATCACCTACTTCAAGAAGTGGACCTACTTGTGGACCGAGTGGCTGACGTCGGTCGACCACAAGAAAATCGGCGTGATGTACATCATCGTTGCCATGGTCATGCTGCTGCGTGGCTTTGCCGATGCGATCATGATGCGTACCCAGCTGGCCATGGCCACCGAGGGTTCGCCTGGCTACCTGCCACCTGAACACTATGACCAGATCTTCACCGCTCACGGTGTGATCATGATCATCTTCATGGCGATGCCATTCTTCACCGGCCTGATGAACCTTGCAGTGCCGCTGCAGATCGGCGCGCGTGACGTTGCCTTCCCGTTCCTGAACTCCCTGAGCTTCTGGCTGCTGGTGTCCGGCGTTGTGCTGATCAACCTGTCCCTGGGCGTCGGCGAATTCGCCAAGACCGGCTGGGTTGCCTATCCGCCGCTGTCGGGTCTGCAATACAGCCCTGGCGTGGGGATGGACTACTACATCTGGGCGCTACAGCTATCCGGGTTGGGTACGACGCTGACGGGGGTCAACTTCCTCGCCACCGTGCTGAAAATGCGTACCCCTGGCATGAAACTGATGGACATGCCGATCTTCACCTGGACCTGCACCTGGGCTAACGTCCTGATCGTGGCTTCGTTCCCGATCCTGACCGCTACCCTGGCACTGCTGACCCTCGACCGTTACATGGATTTCCACATTTTCACCAATGAACTTGGTGGCAATCCAATGATGTACGTCAACCTGTTCTGGGCCTGGGGCCACCCTGAGGTTTACATCCTGATCCTGCCGGCATTCGGCATCTTCTCGGAAGTGATCTCGGCGTTCACCGGCAAGAAACTGTTCGGCCACCACTCGATGATCTACGCTTCCGGCGCGATCTCGGTACTGGGCTTCATGGTTTGGCTGCACCACTTCTTCACCATGGGTTCGGGTGCCAGCGTCAACGCCTTCTTCGGTCTGGCGACGATGCTGATTTCCATCCCGACGGGTGTGAAACTGTTCAACTGGCTGTTCACCATCTACCAGGGCCGTCTGCGCTTCACCAGCCAGGTCATGTGGACTCTGGGCTTCATGGTGACCTTCGCCATCGGCGGCATGACCGGCGTACTGCTGGCCATCCCGGGTGCTGACTTCGTTCTGCACAACAGCCTGTTCGTGATTGCGCACTTCCACAACGTGATCATCGGCGGCGCGGTATTCGGCTACATCGCTGGTTTCGGCTTCTACTTCCCGAAAGCGTTCGGCTTCAAGCTGCACGAAGGCTGGGGTAAAGCAGCGTTCTGGTTCTGGATCTCGGGCTTCTTCGTCGCGTTCATGCCGCTCTATGCACTGGGCTTCATGGGCATGACCCGTCGTCTGAACGCCACCACCAACCCTGAGTGGGTACCGTACCTGTACGTGGCCATGTTCGGTGCGATCCTGATCGCCGTGGGCATCGCCTGCCAGCTGATCCAGCTGTACGTCAGTGTGCGTGACCGCAACAAGCCAGAGAACATGTGCGAACACGGTGACCCGTGGAATGCTCACACTCTGGAATGGTCGACCTCGTCGCCACCTCCGTTCTACAACTTCGCTGTGCTGCCTAAGGCTGACTGCATCGACCCGTTCACCGAAGCCAAGGAAAACGGTACTGCGTACCAGGCTCCGGCCAAGTACGAGCCGATCCACATGCCAAACAACACCGCCACTGGCGTGGTGATGGGCGCACTGCTGACCGTCTTCGGTTTCGCGATGATCTGGCACATCTGGTGGTTGGCGATCGCCAGCCTGGCCGGCACTGTCATCTACTTCGTGATCCACGCGGCACGTGACGACCAGGGCTACATGGTTCCGGTTGAAACGATCGAGCGCATCGAAGCCGAGCAGCACAAGCGTCTGGTCGCGGCAGGGAAAATCCCGGCCAATGCCACCCGTGTAACCTCGTTGGAACAGGCTTAAACCATGTCGAACTTAGTGACCAATGTTGGACACGCCCATGGTGACCATGGGCACGATGACCATCACCACGACTCGGGCGAGATGACCGTATACGGTTTCTGGCTCTATCTGATGACCGACTGCATTCTGTTTGCGTCGATCTTCGCGGTGTACGCAGTACTGGTAAACAACGTCGCCGGTGGCCCGTCGGGCCACGACATCTTCGAACTGCCATACGTGCTGGGCGAAACCGCTCTGCTGTTGTTCAGTTCGATCACCTACGGCTTCGCCATGCTGGCGTTGTACAAAGGCAAGAAGCAGCAGGTTCTGGGCTGGTTGTTCATGACCTTCCTGCTCGGCGCAGGCTTCATCGCCATGGAGATCAACGAGTTCCACCTGCTGATCTCCGAGGGCTTCGGTCCTAGCCGTTCCGGCTTCCTGTCGGCGTTCTTCACCCTGGTCGGTACCCACGGTCTGCACGTATCCGCGGGTCTGATCTGGATGGGCATCATGATGTACCAGGTCAACAAGCACGGCCTGACGGCGACCAACAAGACCCGTCTGAGCTGCCTGAGCCTGTTCTGGCACTTCCTGGACGTGGTGTGGATCTGCGTATTCACCGTTGTTTACCTGATGGGGACCCTGTAATGGCTAATGCACACTCCCATGACAGCCATGATGCTGGCCACGGCAGCGTAAAGTCGTACGCCATCGGCTTCATCCTGTCGGTGATCCTGACCGTCATCCCGTTCGGCCTGGTGATGTACCCGACCTTGCCGAAGTCCACGACGCTGGCAATCGTCCTGCTGTTCGCGGTAATCCAGGTGATCGTTCACCTGTACTACTTCCTGCACCTGGACCGTTCGATTGCACAACGTAACAACGTGATCGCGTTTGTCTTTACGGCCATCGTGATCCTGCTGCTGGTTGGCCTGTCGCTGTGGATCATGTTCAGCATCCACACGTACATGATGGCGAAGTGAG
>NZ_JABULD010000229.1:0-7713 GCF_014060985.1 Pseudomonas sp. MD195_PC81_125 | reverse complement strand
CTCGCTCCCACATTTGAAATGCAATCCATTGTGGGAGCGAGCCTGCTCGCGAAGGGGCCATTCGCCCTGACGGAAATTCCGGATCAAGCCGCCCGCAGCGAAATGAACGCATACGTCTGCGCCGGCTCCGTCACCACCTGCGCCCCAGCCGCCAGCAATTGCCCGGCCACGTCGTCTCCGGACAAATGAAACAGCCATTCACTGGATGCTGTGTTCAGTGGCTGGGAAGACACCTGATCGATCACAGACGCAAAAGCGTCCATCTGCGGTAAATACGCGGTGAACCCATCGCCCTTGAGTGCTGTGGTGCGAATTCCCAGTGCGGCACAGATCGCGTCCTTGATCCGGATGTCGTCGCGATCAGCCTGGCGTGAGCGCTGGATCAATTCCAACAGCTCCTGGTCAACCAGCTCCCCGCCGGCAATCAGCAGCGGCCCCTGCTGCCACGACTCTGGCGGGCAATCCTTGGCGGCCGGATTGAGCGGGATGTGCGGATTGATCTCAGCGGGATAAATCCTGCACACCAACGGTCGGCGCTCGTAGATGCGGCACCGGTTGTCTTCGTCAAGATTCCGGCAGCGACCGACGTTGTAGGCGGCGAAAGTGATTGCCACGTGGGCCTCGGTGGTACCGCTGCGCACGGCCGCTGAACGTCGTTCAGCGTGTTCACGCTGCTGCGCCGGCAGGCCCAGGCCGTTGCCGAGAAAAGCCTCCACCAGCACGATCACCTGACCACCGTCCGCCGCCCACATGCGGGCTTCGGCGAGGGTCAGGGGCACATGGTGGTCGGTGCAGCATTTGCCGCAGCCAACGCAGGAAAACGTCGTATTCATTGCACGATCAATCTTCAATCAGGGTGTGAAACAGCGACGTAAAGTCGCCAGGCTGAGGCTGATCGAAGCAAGTTGTGCGCCAGTCCTCAAGGCTTGGCGGTCGGATGAATCGAGTCCCATTCGGTGACGAACGCGGTTTTCGACTTTTTGTTGTACAGGCACAGTTCGGTGCCTTGTTGGCCTTTCATGTGTTTTTGCGGGTATTGGCCTTGCAGCAGCACGGCGGTATAGCCGACGCGGTCATCGAACTGCGCGGGGCTGCCGACCGGTTTCGCAGCTTTCAGGCCGCTGGCCTTGGTGCAACTGGCGAGCACGGTTTTGTCGTAAGCGGCCCAGGCATCGGGGCTGGAGGCGTGGGCCTGGGAGGCGAGGGCGGTGAGGCAGAGCAGGCTCAGAGTGAGGGTTTTCATGGGGGCGGCGTCCTTGGTCTTGAGAGTCCAAAGGTTGGAGTATGCCTAAAGACTTTTGTTGCCTGATGAGCCGCTAAAAGATCGCAGCCTGCGGCAGCTCCTACAGAGAAATGCGATCTTTTGACTTTTATTCGGCTGGCACCAATTCCCGGCGAACCACCATCATCCCGGCACTCTCATACAACCGCTGCGCCCGCAGGTTGTCTTCCAGCACCTTCAGATCGACAAATCCTTCGCGCCTTTGCTGAAACACCTTGAATGCATTCAACAACAACGCCCGACCCAGTCCACGACCCTGAGCGCGCGGATGCACCACCAGATTCTTGATGTAGGAACTGGTCCAGCACTGCGCCACCCCGATCACGCCTTCGGCGTCTGTGGCAATCCAGCACAGCTCGGGATCGTATTCGGCATCGCTTTCAAAGCGCTGTTGCCACTCTTTCAGCACTGGCACGCGGCCGCCGCCCTCGCGGTAACCGCGTTGCATCAGTTGATGCACGGCCGCCGCCAGTTCCGGGCGGTAAGTACTCAGTTCAATGCCTTCCGGCCAGTGCGGCGGCGGCACGTCTTGACGAAGGTCGCGCCGCATCAGAAAGCAGTACGTCTGGCTCAAGAATCAATGACCGTTGGCAGCGACGTGTTTGGCGGCTTCGATCAGGCGCTGGGTCAGTTCCGGCGACGAGAACTTGGTCAGCACCGCGTTGGCCCCGGCCAGGCGGGCCTTTTCGCTGTTCATCGCGCTGTCGAGCGAGGTGTGCAGCAGCACGTAGAGGTGGGCGAAGTCCGGCGTCTCGCGCAGGGTGCGGGTGAAGGCATAGCCGTCCATTTCGGACATTTCGATGTCGGAGACGATCAGGTTGATCTGCTGCGCGGTGCCTTGCAGATCCAGCAGGCAGTCGATGGCTTCCTTGGCACTGCGCGCGGTGTGGCATTGCAGGCCGAGGTTGCGCAGGGTGTGCACCGATTGCTGCAGCGCTACCTGGCTGTCGTCGACTACCAGAATCCGTGCATTGCCCAGCACTTCGGCATCTTCCATGCTCAGGTCGGTCGGGGCCATCTCGATCTGCGCCGGGGCGATGCTGTGGATGACTTTCTCGATGTCGAGCACTTGCACCAGCGTGCCGTCGACCGAGGTCACGCCGGTGATGTAGGCGCGCGAACCGCCGGAGCCGAACGGTGGCGGCTTGATGTCGGTGGTCAGGCAATGGACGATTTTGCTCACCGCCTGCACGTGCAGTCCCTGCTTGGAGCGGCTGACGTCAGTAACGATCAGGCAGCCGCCGTTCGGGTCTTCCAGCGGTCGCTCGCCAATGGCGCGGCTGAGGTCGATCACCGACAGCGACGCGCCGCGCAGGGTGGCGATGCCTTTGATGTGCGGATGCGACTCGGGCATTTTGGTCAGCGGCGGGCAGGGGATGATTTCACTGACTTTCAGCAGGTTGATCGCCATCAGCTTGCCGCTGCGCAAGGTAAACAGCAGAAGCGAAAGTGAATCTGCGCGGGCTTTGGTGGAAGACATATAAACCTTCTGTGGAAAAAGGTGATGGGCGAGGGTGCAAATCGCCAGAAACTATTGATGCCGGGTTATCGGCGTTAACGGGGTGGGCTTTAGGTCGGTTATCGGGTAGGGCAAGAATCATCTGTGGCGAGGGGATTTATCCCCGATGGACTGCCCAGCAGTCCCATTTCTTGGTGCCGCTGCGCAGCACATCGGGGATAAATCCCCTCGCCACAAGGAATCCACTCAAACTGGCTGAAGTGATTACTTCATGCCTAATCGCTTGGCCATCCGCCCCAGATTCGCCCGGTCCAGCCCCAACTCCCGCGCCGCACTGGCCCAGTTATCCTGGTTACGCTCAAGCGCAGCGCTGATCAACTGCCGCTGATATTGCTCGGTGGCGCTGCGCAAATCACCGCTGATCAACGGTATCGCCGGTACTGCAGAGGCAGGCGCTGGCGAGTTACCCACAACCTCACGCGGCAAATCCAGATCCGCCGCGCTCAGGCTGAGAATCTTCGGCCTGACCTTGCAGTTGCCCAGCGCCTTCAGCGCACTGCGCCCGATCAAGTGTTCCAGCTCACGCACGTTGCCCGGCCAAGTGTAGGCGAGCAGCGCGTCCTGAGCGTCGCTGCTCAGGCGCAGGCTGTTGAGGCCCATGCGCGAACGGTTCTGTTCCAGAAAAAAGCCGCTGAGCAGCAACACATCGCGCCCGCGATCGCGCAGCGCCGGGACTCGCAGCGGGTACACGCTCAAGCGGTGATAGAAGTCGGCGCGGTAACGGCCGCTGCGCACTTCTTCGGCCAGATCGCGGTTGGTTGCGGCGATCAGGCGCACATCGACCTGATGTTCCTTGTCCGAGCCGAGCCGCTGCAACTGGCCGCTTTGCAGCACGCGCAGCAACTTGGCCTGCACGGTCAGCGACAGTTCGCCGACCTCATCGAGAAACAGCGTGCCGCCATTGGCCAGTTCGAACTTGCCGCGACGGTCACTGGTGGCACCGGTGAAGGCGCCGCGCACATGGCCGAACAGTTCGCTTTCGACCAGCGTATCGGGCAGGGCCGCGCAGTTGAGGCTGATGATCGGTTTGTCGGCACGCGGGGAGGCGGCGTGAATCGCTTGCGCCACCAGTTCCTTGCCGACCCCGGTTTCGCCAGTGATCAGCACGGTCAGGTCGCTGCCACCGACCAGATTGATTTCCTCCATCAGCCGTTTGTGCGCCTTGCTCTGGCCGATCATTTCGCGCTGCTGCTGGCCGCTGGCCTGGCGATAGACCTCGGCGCGCTGATGCTCGTCTTCGGCGCGCAACGCCAGGCGTTCGATACGTTCAGCGGCGTTGACCGTGGCCGAGGCGAGGCTGGCGAACGCTTGCAGGGCGTCGAGTTCGATCGGCTCGAAACGCTCCGGATCGAGCGCATCAAGGGTGATCAGGCCCCAGAGTTTTTCATCGACGAACAGCGGGCAGCCGAGGCAGTCATGCACTTCGAGGTGATCGCCCAGACCATCGACCAAGCCGTCGTAGGGATCGGGCAAGTCGCTGTCGGCGGCGAACCGCGTCGGCCCGGCGCCGCCCAGCAGGATCTCGAAACGAGGATGTTCGCTGACCTTGAAGCGCCGGCCGAGGGTGTCGGTGCTCAAACCATCCACCGCCAGGGGCACCAGCCATTCGCCATCCAGGCGCAGCAACGCGGCGGCGTCGCACGGCAGCAGGGCGCGTAGGGCTTCGAGCAGGCGCCGATAGCGCTCGCCTTCGGGCAGTTCGCGGGACAGGTCGGAGACCAGCGGCAGTAAAGCGGTGAGCAGGCATTTGGCGGTCATGGTATGTAGTCAAAGAGACTCGATGTGGTCGAGATGACTATAAGGTGCTTCGTGTCTAAATGACTACTTATAAATTAAGCTGTTGATTTATAACGATAAAATATCTGGCATGAAAGCTGATAAGCCTAAGGAAATTCTCAAAAAAGCTCTGGAGTCACTCTTATGCTTAGCGTTCAGGATCGTGCCATCGTCAAATCCACTGTGCCTCTGCTGGAAAGCGGCGGTGAAGCGCTGATCACGCACTTCTACCGCATGATGCTCTCCGAATACCCTGAAGTCCGCCCGTTGTTCAACCAGGCGCATCAGGCCAGCGGCGACCAGCCACGTGCCTTGGCCAATGGCGTGCTGATGTACGCCCGACACATCGATCAGCTCGACCAGTTGGGCGATCTGGTGGCGAAGATCATCAACAAGCACGTCGCCCTGCAAATCCTCCCTGAGCACTACCCGATTGTCGGCACCTGCCTGCTGCGCGCCATTTCCGAAGTGCTCGGCGACGAAATCGCTACGCCGGAAGTGATGAGCGCGTGGGGCGCGGCGTACGGGCAACTGGCCGAGATCCTGATTGGCGCTGAAGCGGCGATCTACGACCAGAAGGAACAAGCGCTCGGCGGCTGGCGCGGGGCGCGGGAGTTCATCGTGGTGGACAAGGTCGAGGAAAGCGCGGAAATCATCTCGTTCTACTTCGAACCGGCGGATAAGGGGCCGATTCTTGCCGCCGAGCCGGGTCAGTACATCGGCATGAAGCTGATCCTCGATGGCGAAGAAATCCGCCGTAATTACTCGCTGTCGGCACTGGCCAATAAAGGTCAGTACCGCATCAGCGTCAAACGCGAACCGGGTGGTCGTGCGTCCAACCATTTGCACGATCAATTGCACGTCGGCGCGAGCATTCAACTGTTCCCGCCATCGGGCGAGTTCACCCTGACTGCCAGCGACAAACCGCTGGTGCTGATCAGCGGCGGTGTCGGCATTACCCCGACCCTCGCGATGCTCGAAGCGGCGTTGCAAACCGAGCGCCCGGTGCACTTTATCCACTGCGCGCGCAACGGCAGCGTGCATGCGTTCCGCGACTGGATCGACGGGCTGGCGGCGCGTCATCCGCAGCTCAAGCGCTTCTATTGCTACGCCGAAGATGACGGCGTGAGTCCGACGGCGGACAAGGTCGGAATGCTCAGCCAAGAGCAATTGGCTGAATGGCTGCCGGCGCAACGGGATGTCGACGCTTACTTCCTCGGGCCGAAGGGCTTCATGGGCGCGATCAAGCGGCATTTGAAGGCGCTGGGTGTGCCGGAGCAGCAGAGTCGTTATGAGTTCTTCGGGCCGGCGGCGGCTTTGGAGTAATTGCAAACACCGAGTCGTCTGCATCGCGGGCAACCTTGATTCTTAAAAAGTGTTTAAAGGTTAATCGTTTCTTAACCGGTTTATCGTTTATTCCCCGATGCTGATGATAGGCGCTCGTTCGTTTAACTGATCAGGATCGCCCCCATGTCGCACATCATCTTCTCCTCACGTTTGAGCCTGGCAACGCTTGGCCTGTCGGCTGCTTTGCTGGCCAGTCCGTTTGCTTCGGCCGAATCGGCGTTGATCGCACCACAGACCCTGATCGTCGATCAGAGCCTGCCCAAGGCTCAACGTGATGCAATGGAATTGGCGGCGCGGCGTTACGGCAGTTTCTGGAACAGTGGGGAAGAGGCCCTGGCCACGGCAGCCTTGTCGCCGCAGTTTGTCGACGAGACACCGCCCGAAGGGCGGGTGCAGGGCCCGAGCGGGCCGTTGCTGGCGTCGAAGTTCTTTCGCACGGCGGTGCCAGACCTGAGCTGCGAGATCGAGCAAATGATCATTGCCGGTGACCGCGTGGTGGTGCACCTGCACTTTCGCGGCCACTTCAGCGGTACGTTCAAGACTCTCAAAGGGCAGGGCCAGCGTGTAGACTTCCGGGCAACCGATATCTATCAGATCGACAACGGTCGCATCGCGGCCAATTGGCATATCGAAGACAACATCAGTCTGATGGCGCAACTGCAAGCGCAGCCGCCAGCCAGCTGAACCATGGGCATACAAGGGAAACGCGATGAGCGAGGAAACGATTCGACTGGGACGTGAGCGGCGCTTTCTGGTGCTGCTGGGCATCATCTGTCTGGCACTGATCGGCGGTGCGCTGTACATGCAGATCGTGCTGGGCGAGGCGCCATGCCCGCTGTGCATCCTGCAGCGTTATGCATTGCTGCTGATTGCGCTGTTCGCGTTTATCGGCGCGGCGATGCGCACCCGCCGCAGCATCACAGTGTTTGAGGTGCTGGTGGTGATCTGCGCGATCGCCGGTGCCGGTGTCGCCGGGCATCATGTGTACACCCAGTTCTATCCGGCGGTGAGCTGCGGCATCGACGTGCTGCAGCCGATTGTCGACGACCTGCCGCTGGCGAAGATCTTCCCGCTGGGCTTCCAGGTCGACGGTTTCTGCTCGACGCCGTACCCGCCGATCCTCGGCCTGTCGCTGGCGCAATGGGCACTGGTGGCCTTCGTACTGGTGGTGATCCTGGTGCCGCTACTGACCTCGCGTAACCGAAAAGCACTGCGCTGAGTCAACTCTTCGACGGATTGGCCGATACAGAAAACGCCCCGATTTGCGAATCAGCCGCGCGGGGCGTTTTGCATTTCAGAGAGTTTGTGAAATCACCGTGACGAACGGCAATGGAGCGTGCGACAGGTGTGCGACATGTTGTCACACACATCCTGTCGCAGGGCGTTTCAGCAACCCGGATTGGCGTAATGTTACAAAAAAGGATTGGTCTGTTTCGGCATTTTTCTGGTTTTGCACGCAGGTGCCAGATCAGGCAGTTTTAACAGGCTCTGGCAGATGGCCAGAGGCCTTTGAATATCGGGCTTTGCGCCAATTCGGTGTCGGGAAAAAGCCTTCGGAGCTGTCTGAACTGAGGTGTATAGGCCTACATTTTTTGGTGTTTTTGTTGAGAATCGATTTCGATAACATGCGGAACTTTTGCAAAAACGGTGATGGATTGTTGCTCTGAGCGATAAAAATTATTTCGGGATAAGACATGGTGTATAGGGCGCTACCTATCTACAATCGCCCGCACTGAATTCCCGGCACTGTTCAACCTTTATTAAGGAACTGGACAGGAAGTCGGGTGTC
>NZ_JABULD010000757.1:0-7451 GCF_014060985.1 Pseudomonas sp. MD195_PC81_125 | reverse complement strand
AGGATGACTGGCACAATGCGCACGCCCGGTTCATAAGCGATCTCGGCAAGCATTTTCAGCTCACGGTGCAACCCCGAACCTTTCTGTTGGGCGGCTCTGATGTAGTCCTGGTCACACAGGCATAAGATCTGGACTGGGCGCTTGGACAAGGCTTTAGCGATAACGCCATCGATTGAATCTCCGTAGGCGATGCTATCCCTATCCCAAAATACGTCATGGTTCCAACTGATTTGGGTGAGGACGCGCTGGCGTACCCACTCTTTGTTCTCAAACCCGTTGCCCCAGGCGTAGGAAATGAAGATGTGGCCACGGTTTTCTACTTCAGTCATTTTTCCAAGTCTTCTGTAACGAGGGAGCGACATCACCAGGTCGCCGGTCTGGGGTGACGAATTGCGACGCACACGTCAACAGAAAGACCTTACCGAGGAATGATGAAGCTAAAAGCCATCATATTGGAAATTATTGAGCTTTATGGGGTGGTTGTTCGGGTAGCGCCTGATGGGTAGCGGATGAGGCGGCCAGCAAACAGCGTCAGTTGTGCACTGAGTCACTGTTGGTGTTGCCAGTTACTTTGCTAGTCTCTGAATAGATCTCTACATATTTATTAATGGGCGAAAACAAGCTCACTTTGACGTGTCGGAAATTTCCGCCACTCCCGTCAGTGTTTATTGCCACGCCTAAAGTTAGTTTAAGGTCGAGTTCTCTATCGCGACGATCAATATTGTTTGTTTGCGTTATTAATAATGTTGATGTTTGAACGGTCTTTCTGTCCTATCGTTTTGGGTGCTTGGTGTCGCAGTTTCTACAGCTGCTGCCGCTCGTCGATTGGTTCAATAAAATCAAGGAAATTCGAGAGAAATACTGGACAAAAACCCACCATGGGCGATACTCTTACGTATAACTTAACGTAAGGAGTTTGAAATACTCTTTACGCTTCAAAATGGAATGGAGTCCTCATATGTTAGCTCGCAATGATTCAGCCTTTTAGTTGCACTGCTTAGGGCAGGAATTGGTTTCATGAGTTGACGACTCTGAGAAACAACCTTATGGCAGGATATATAAAATGGCGAATGGAAAAGTACTCAGGCAACTTGTAAAAGCGGGTGCTGTCGGAGATATGGCGGCGTTCCGTCGTGCATCTGAAGCTATCATCGAAGAAGAGCGCCAAAAGCAACATCACTTATTGGCAAATGATTTAGAGCAGATCCTTTATGGTGGGGATATGCATGTCCAGTCTGCACGTAAACCGCAGTTTACTGCGGACATTCCTGTGGACAAGGAACGTGGACTTCCTTTGCTTGATATCAGGCCACCCAAGCGCTCGTTGGAGGAGATCATCCTTCCCGAAAGCAGTGCCTCTATGATCGACGAGATGCTGGAAGAGCATCGACGCGCAGAGGTGCTTCGTAGCTATGGCATGAAGCCATCCGGCAAAGTGATTTTCTTTGGCCCGCCTGGATGCGGTAAGACCTTGGCTGCTGAAGTCATCGCTTTCGAACTGGATCGCCCGCTGGCAATTGTTCGTCTCGATGCATTGGTCTCCTCGTTTCTGGGTGAAACAGCCGCGAATTTACGCAAGGTCTTTGATTTCATTGCGAAACATCAGTTAATCGTTCTTTTCGACGAGTTTGATGCCATTGGTAAAGAGCGTGGTGATAGCGGTGAGCACGGCGAGCTACGCCGCGTAGTTAATGCGGTGTTGCAGATGATGGACGCCTACGACGGGCAAAGCCTTATTCTGGCAGCAACTAACCACGAAAATATTCTGGATTCGGCAATTTGGCGCCGGTTTGATGACGCCATTGAGTTTCCGCTGCCTGATCACAAGCAGCTGATGGCATTGTTACAGCTGAAGTTGCGTGGGACCCGTCGTCAGTTCGAACTGGATGATCCCGAGTTACTAAAAGAATTCGATGGAAAAAGCGGTGCGGATGTGGAACGTGTTGTCCGGCGCGCTGTGAAGCGTATGATATTGCGTAATCAGGAGTTCCTCACGATCAAAGAACTACGTAACGCACTGGTGCGGGAGGGACTCCGCAAGCACTAACCTGCTATCAAGGACGATGAATTGGCAACTTACAAACACCTGAGTTTTGAGCGCGAAAACCTGGACAATCGTCGTCGGACGAAAAATCCCCCCAAGTTCACCAAGCGCGATGACTTGCGGGGGCATGGCCAGAAGCTTAACGGCTATTTTGCGACGGCAGCGGGTGTTGCTGCAAAGCAGCACAAGTCTGCCGAGAACTCCCCGTTTGTATTCAAGTTGCAGTACGACGGCGCGATGACGTTTGAAAATCTCCAGAAGCATGGCCTGGAATTCATCAGTCAGGAGGGCAAGCAGGTTTGTGTGGTGTTCGCGACCGAGGCTGGCCTGGCCATCTTTCAAGACCACCTGAACAAGTTGGGCGTGCTCGGGCAGAATGTCAGCTACAAGCAGATTCTGGAAGCCATCGAGGGTATCGATGCGTGGTCCGCCGAGGACCGCAAAAGCTGGGCCTTACGCCATATCGGCCTTCCACACTCTGAAACATTCACACTGGACGTCGAACTCTGGCCACACCACGTCACCAATCATCCGGCACGCATTCGCCTTTGCGCCTCGTTCGAAAAGTGGCTGGCGGACAACGGCATCAAGACGATCCACAAGCTCAACTTCGACAGCTTGGTGATGTACCGCGTCGAGGTGAGTGATACTCAAGCACAAGGGCTGCTCAACCATAGTGACGTGCGCATGGTTGACCTAATTCCCCAGACTGGCATCTCTTACCCGCAGCTGAACCGTGACATTGCTCAGATCCCGGCAAACATTCCACGCCCTGCCGACGATGCGGCGCGGGTGTGCATCCTGGACAGCGGTATCAACACTAACCATCCGTTGCTTCGATCGGCAATTGCAGAAAGTGAGTCATTCGTGGCGGGTCAGGACGCATTCGATGAGGCTGGCCACGGGACAGCCGTCGCCGGGATTGCGCTTTATGGCGACGTAGAAGCCTGTGATCGAAGCAATTTCTGGAATCCGCAAATCTGGCTTTACAACGGTAAGGTCATGCGCAAATGCCCAGACACCCACAATGCTATTTATGACGAGCACACGGTAGAAGCGACGCTGACAGAAGCCGTTGAGCATTTCGTGGGACTGGGCTGCCGCATCTTCAATTTGTCGCTGGGAAATACCAATGCGCCTTACGACGGTACACACATTCGCGGTCTGGCCTACATCCTCGATGTGCTTGCGCGTAAACACAACGTGCTGTTTGTCGTTTCTACCGGCAACTTCATGGGCTCTGAGGATCCGGCCGTACCGATAAAAAGCTGGCGGGACGAGTATCCGGAATACCTGCTGCACGAACGCAGTGTCATCATTGACCCGGCACCTGCGTTGAATGTGCTGACCGTCGGCAGCATTTCCCGCCACGACGCCACTTTCGACAGCCAGCGACACCCCGAGATCCATCAGCTGTCTCCGGCATCGGAGAACCAACCCTCACCGTTCACCCGACATGGCCCGTCGGTGAAAGGGGCTCTAAAGCCGGAGTTGGTCGCTCATGGTGGCAACCTGGCGTGTCCGGTGCATTACAACAATCAGCAGTGGAAGACCGACATGCGCGGTCTGGGCGTGCTGACGATGAACCATCAGTTCCAAGGCAATACGCTGTTCAAGGAACTCAGTGGCACTAGTTTCTCTGCGCCTTACATCACTCATTTGGCAGGGCGTCTGCTCAATGAATACCCGGAGGCTTCAGCCAATCTTCTGCGAGCCATGCTCGTGAACCATGCGTCTCTGTCGAGCGAGGTGGAGAGCACTTTCTCGGAGGAGATGCGCAAGGGTTACAAAGCCAATAAAGCGACCTACAACCGCGAGATTTCCCGCGATGTGGGTGGATACGGCCAAGTGAGTGAAAGTGACTTGTTCCGATCCTCGGATCAATGCGTTGTATTGATGTGCGAAGAGAGCATCGAGAAGGATGCCTGCCAGTTTTATGAGCTGCCTCTTCCTGCTACCTACCTGCGCAAGACGCGGGGTCTTAGGGAGTTGTGCGTCACGCTGGCCTACTCGCCGGCAGTGCGTACCACTCGCCTGGACTATCTTGCGACCCAGATCAGTTTCCGTTTGGTCAAAGGGGCTTCCCTGGACGAGGTGCAGGGCTACTTCAACAGGGACAAGCAGGAGGAAAATGAGACCCGTAGTGACGACGCCGAGCCGAACCGGGATATCTCCGCTCAACTGAGAAGTCGAGGTACGGTGCAGTCATCCAAGTGGACCTTCAAGCAACGCAATCCTGCTGAGAAATGGTTTGTCGTCGTGATTCGTCAAGATCGGGAGTGGAATCACCCGGACGTATTGGACAAAGAACCCTATTCGCTCGTGGTGACAGTAGCTGATCGCGATAACGAGCGGGCTCAGTTGTACACAGAGATCCAAGCCCAGCTCGAACTGCAGCTCCAGGCACGAGAAGAGGCCCGGCAGCGGGCGGCATTTTAGTCGGTTGAAGCTGCGTTACTTCATGAGATGCTCTCTGTTGTAGAGACCGGACGTCGGGGAAGATGGGCTGACGATTTCCTCAAGGCACCGGTCTCTCAACCTGAGCGCCAGTCGATGGGCGCATCAGAAAAACTAAAGCCGGAACGATTTCTGTTGCGCGCCCCACTAGGCACAACTCACGGCAGCTCGGCTGCACAACTTGCACTGGATTGATGTGCACGACGTAAGCACCGGCTCGCAGAGCCATGGTTGGAATCTCTGCGGCCGGGAAGACCACCCCCGAAGTGCCGATCGACAGCAGAACATCGCAATTTTTTGTTGCAAGAACAGCCTTCTTCCAAGCCACCGCCGGCAGTTCTTCACCGAACCACACCACACCCGGGCGTAGTTTGCCGCGGCAGCGGGGACAGCGAGGCGGCTCGATCCTCATATCCTCACTAGCAATCGGTTCCTCGAACGAGAAGGCCGTTGGAGTCCTATGGCAGGCAAAGCATTTGGGCTGTTCCAAGCTACCGTGCAGATGGATTACATCCACTGCTCCAGCTCGCTCATGCAGGTCGTCGATGTTTTGCGTGATCACCGTTACATCTCGCGTCCATGTCAACTGCGCAATGGCTTGATGCGCAGCGTTGGGCACCGCTTGCGCGACTTGCGCCCGCCGCCATAGATACCATCCCCAGACTAATGCTGCGTCCTCGCGGAACGCGTTAGCTGTCTCCAGCTTCTCCGGATCCTGGCGCGCCCATATTCCGGTCAACGGATCGCGGAATGTGGGTATACCGCTTTCGGCCGAGATGCCCGCACCGGTAAATACCACGATCCGCTTCGCACCCCCGACCAGCGAGACTACGGCTTCGACAGTGCTGCTCATCTTCCCACCACCTACGGCGCTTGTCTGTGCCAATGACGGGATGCTTCCGGCGTTGCTCAATACACGCCATATTCAATGCGGCCCAGATAGTCTTTGATCCGCTGATAGCCATGGTCATCATCAATAACGCTGCAAGGCGGTTGATAATCCAGGCCACGGGCGGGTTCGTTGAACCATTGCTCGGCACGATCACAGCTGCCGAGCACCTCTGCCGCCTGTCCCAAGATCATGTATCGCCGTACTAGATATGCTTGGTGGTGGCTGCTTAGACAATTGACGTTAGTAAAAGTGTTCTTACCAATCGACCAATAGTAAGGTTTGGGTTGTACTTTTGAGTGCATCGTTGCCACCTGCGAATTGCGACATTCAGCAGGTTCAGCATACATCGGCACTTGGCATCCGAGCAGTACATCCCGTCGAGCAGGGAAGGTTCGTATGACATTAACTCGCGACTGTCGAACTGGCACAGTGTTGCAGTCGTTGCTCCACGATTTCGCAGTCAACAGGTGGGAATCCCATTGCAGAGCCCTTCCACAATTCGACTATTGGAGCTTTGTGATTACCTTGAGTCTCAAATACAGCGAGGATCGTGTGCGAGAGGGACTTGTAACTGGACTTCCTTCAAGCCGGGGGGCATGCGCGGGATCAGTGTTTCCGCCCCATACGCGGACTGCATACAGTGATCCGTCAGGATGGGGGCAAAAAGGGAGCATCATGACAACTCAGAAATTATCCATTTGCGATTTGCAGTTAAACGTTTCAATCCGTGGCCAGGGTTCACCGCTGCTTCTGCTCAACGGCATGGGTGGCTTAATCCGTGCGTTCGACCCTCTGCGAAATGAACTGACCGACTACACGACCATCACGTTGGACGTTCCCGGCGTCGGCAAATCGCAGACGCCGCGTTGGCCAATGCGTCTGCCGCGTTATGCCGACACGATCGCTCAGATGCTCAAGCAATTGGGGTTCGACCAGGTCGATGTATTCGGCGTGAGTTGGGGCGGTGCTTTGGCACAGGAATTCGCTCTACGTTATCCAAGCATGGTGCGTCGCTTGATACTCGCTGCGACCTCGGCCGGCCCAGCAATGTTGGTAAAACCCGCTGATATCTTGGATTTTTTTAGCATGGCTAAAAGCGCCAAACCGCATAAGCAAAAGGACCGGCGCAATTCGACAAAGGCGCTTATGCATTTCGGGGTTGCGAATGGGATGCTCTCGGTTAATCCCCAAACCTATTACCGTCAATTCACGGCATTGGTCGGCTGGACGAGCCTGTTACGTCTGTTCCGCCTTCGCCAGCGGACGCTCATTCTCGCCGGCGATCGCGATCCGCTGGTGCGGCTTTATAACGGGCACATTTTGCGTCACGGCATTCGCCGTGCCGAACTGCATGTTCTGCGTGGCGAGGGTCATTTCTTCGTGTTGACCAGTGCTAAGCAAACCGCCGAAGTCATACGCGAATTCCTTGAGCGACCGCACGACGATAAAAAGCCCGCGATCGCCAACCTCACCTAACTGGCCACGTGAGCATTCAGCTTCAGTAGACCTCTGCGTAATTGCCCGCTCCCTCCGTTTTATACATCTCTGCAAACACCGGATTCTCGCAATCAATTTGGGCCGGTCTACAGGAATCACGCGTTTCGAACTGGGTTTGCTTAAGCTCCTTGCGTCGGCATCCTCCAGCCTTTCATTTGGATAACCTAAACTTCATCAGTGATGATGCTGACACCACCGGCTACGGATAGGTAGGCGCGTTTACATCCAACGGGTTAACTGACGCTCGATTAAATACCGTGAAAATGTGAACCAGTATCCGTTTCGGCCTTGAAAGCCAAACTTTTGTCGCCAGAAATGTATCGTCTTGATCGCAATGGCTCGAGAAATCCTAGGGCCTGCATCTGCCACTCAACACTACATGTCTTGCTTCGGGATACGACACTGGAGGAAATGAATGATTTCAACCCTGGAGCTGCGCAGAATCATTGAAGAGAGCTTTCGACCGCTGGAGTGCCAATGCACTTTAGTGACTGGAAATTCACTACAGGTCCGAGTGACTGATCCCGCGACGGGCAGCGTCGATCTGCTTGTCACTGGAAT
>NZ_JABULD010000347.1:0-2783 GCF_014060985.1 Pseudomonas sp. MD195_PC81_125 | reverse complement strand
CCTCGCGGTCACCGCMAAAGAGCTTGAAAAAGCTGGCGGCGGACTTGCGTTCCGAGGTTGATCGCTTCCGTTGATACAGCCTTGATATAGCTTTCGCGAGCAGTCTCTCCCACAGTTTCCGGGGTCGCTCATAAATCGTTTGAGCACCCGAATAGTCTGTGAGAGCGAGCCTGCTCGCGAATGCAGCGCCGCGATCCATGGCAAATCACCCCGTATGTCTCTCATCTTTTCTTGCTGAAACGTTTCCGCAGCGCTATAAAAATGGCACAACTTCAATAAAGGCTGCTGCCATGACCCCGCTCAAACTCGCCGTTGCACTCGGCGTACTCTCTGCTGCTTCCCACGCCATGGCCTGGGATTACGTACTCCTCGATACCAACAAACCCGCGCAAAACTGGACAATCACCAGTGAGCAGCTCGGCGTGAAAACCGACAAGGCTTTCTCGGTGAGTCTGCGAACCTTGCACGGCGGACGACAGGAAGGTGTCAGCATCGTCGATATCGATAACGGCATTATGAAACTCTCGGTGGTGCCAACCCGTGGCATGAATGTCCTGCAGGCGTCTGTTGGCAACGTGCGCATGGGTTGGGATTCGCCAGTCAAGGACGTGGTCAACCCGGCCTTCATCGAACTCAATGGGCGCGGAGGTCTGGGCTGGCTGGAAGGCTTCAATGAACTGGTGACCCGCTGCGGTTACGAATGGGTCGGCCATCCCGGCATGGACAATGGCGAGTTGCTGACCCTGCACGGCCGCGCTGCCAATATCCCGGCCAGCAGCGTCACGCTGCACATTGATGAAAAACCGCCCTACGCCATCAGCCTGCGCGGCGAACTGAAAGAGCAGGCGTTCAAGAAAGTCGACTTTTCGGTGATGACCGAGCTTGTCACTGAGCCCGGCAGCACCCGTTTTGCCCTTAACGATACGCTGACCAATAACGGCGATTATCCAAAGGAATACCAGGCGCTGTACCACAGCAATTTCAGCACGCCATTCCTCGAGCAGGGCGCGCGATTCGCAGCACCGGTGAAACAGGTCTCGCCCTTCAACGACGAGGCCAAAGCCGAGTTGGCCGACTGGCAGACCTATCGCGGGCCGACCAAGGACTATGACGAAACCGTCTACAACGTCATACCTTACGCCGACGCCAAAGGCGAAACCTTGACCGTGCTGCATGACAAGGCTGGCAGCCTCGGTGTCTCCGTCGGCTTCAATACCCGGCAGCTGCCGGTATTTTCTCTGTGGAAAAACACCGACACCCAAGGGCAAGGCTATGTCACGGGCCTTGAGCCGGGAACCAGTTTTTCCTACAACCGCCGCTATCAGCGTCCGCTGAACCTGGTACCGACCATTGCGCCAAAGGCCAGCCAACAGTTTCAGATCAGCTACAGCCTGCTGGCAGACAAAGGCGCTGTGGATAACGCGCTGAAGCGCGTGAGCGAAATCCAGGCCGGGCGTGAAACCGAAGTGCGACAGACGCCGCTGGTTGATCTGACCGAGCATTAAGGCGTCGCCGGGCGGTATTGCAGCGCTTCGGCCAGATGCTCACGGCTGATTGCATCGACTTGCTCAAGGTCTGCCAGGGTTCTGGCGACCTTGAGCAAACGGTGGGCTGAGCGCAGTGACAAGGTCAGCCGTTCGCAGGCTGACTCCAGCCATTTCTCATCGGCTGTGGATAACTGGCAGTGCCGCTTCAGGCCTGGCAGATCGAGGAACGCATTGGCACAACGCTGACGCTTTTGCTGGCGTTCGCGTGCCTCGGCCACCACGGCTGCCGCACTGGCGCTGTCCTCGCCTGGCTTCACTGCCGGATTCAACGCCGTCGCTTCCCGCGCGACCGTCAGGTGCAGATCGATCCGATCCAGCAACGGCCCCGATAGCTTGTTGCGGTAGCGCTGCACCATGTCCGGTGTGCACGAACATTTGCCGCTCGGCTCGCCAAGATATCCACAAGGGCAGGGATTCATCGCCGCCACCAACTGGAAGCGTGCCGGAAAACGTACGCGATCCTTGGCTCGGGCAATCACGATATGCCCGGATTCCAGCGGCTCGCGCAGCACCTCCAGTACCTTGCGATCGAACTCCGGCAGCTCATCGAGAAACAGTACGCCGTGGTGGGCGAGGGTGATCTCGCCGGGTTGCGGTTTCGAGCTGCTGTGACATTTGGGAATAGATGCAACGCACCTACGCTGTGCTCCGCATTCTGTCGTATGATTCGCCCAAATATTACGCAACTCAAACATGCTAATAGGTGCAACTGGCCGCATTATGGATAGCAATAGCTGCAACCAGCCTCGGTTCTCAGTTGCGAGGCGCATAAAATCTACGACGCGTAGCCTTTCCGGAGTGTTTGCTTTTCGCGGACAAGGCGTTGCCTTCGAGTCCATGTTGGAGCGTGACTTCCTCAGTCGGATGGATTTCAGGAAGGATGTTCTGACTGTGGTCTCGCAGCCGGTTCAACTGGATTTCGTTGCTCGCAGCGGCCGATCCTATACTTATACCCCGGATTATCTGGTTCATTTCCATTCTCACACCCATCTGCGCCCCATGCTCGTGGAGGTCAAACCGGCAGAGAACTGGCGTGAGAACTGGCGCGACCTGCTACCAAAATGGAAGGCAGCGTTGCGTTATGCGAAGGAGCGAGGTTGGCGCTTCCATATCTATGACGAATCGCGGATCAGAGGCCAATCACTGAAGAACATCCAGTACTTAGAACGATTCAAGAACGCGGATTACGCGGATCAGGATCTGGACGCCATCATTCGCACGGTCGCTTTCAAGGCA
>NZ_JABULD010000469.1:0-1339 GCF_014060985.1 Pseudomonas sp. MD195_PC81_125 | reverse complement strand
GCACGGGCCGGGGGCCTTTTTCATGGGGCAGGAAAACCGATGTGCAAACGGTCGTGTATTTCCCGCCAAAGGGGCTAATATTCGATTCGCTCCGCCTATTTTCAGGAACTGCCCATGCGTCTTTCCGAGTTCATCCTGGCCAACATCGAGCCTATCGTCGATGAATGGGAACAGTTCGCCGCGACCATTACGCCGGCGGCCGACCATCTGGATTCCACTGCGCTGCGCGATCACGCCAGCGAGATTCTACGGGCCGCCGCCCGCGACAT
Organism: Pseudomonas sp. MD195_PC81_125; assembly: GCF_014060985.1. Classification (NCBI taxonomy): domain Bacteria; kingdom Pseudomonadati; phylum Pseudomonadota; class Gammaproteobacteria; order Pseudomonadales; family Pseudomonadaceae; genus Pseudomonas; species Pseudomonas sp. MD195_PC81_125. Next base: position 1,070 of record NZ_JABULD010000469.1, on the reverse strand, counting down.
GAGCAAGCCACAGAGCCCCGCCGAACAGGCTGCCAAAGCCAAGGGCGAAGGCCCGGAAAAGACCCCAAGCCTGGACGAGGCCGGCGCCAGCCATGGCGAGCTGCGCCACACCGTCGGTTTCGATCTGGTGCAGATGACCAGCGAATTCCGCCATTTGCGCGCCTGTGTGATCCGCCTGTGGGTCGACAGCCTTGAGTCGCCGGACGTGGCCTATTTCCAGGACATGATCCGCTTCAACGAAGCCATCGACGAAGCCCTCGCCGAATCCACCGCTGCCTACGCCGAGCAGGTCAACCGCTCGCGCGACATTTTCCTCGCCATCCTCGGCCATGACCTGCGCGCGCCGCTGCAGGCGGTGAGCATGTCCACCGAACTGCTGCTGCGTAAATCCAGCCTCGAGGGCGATGCGCTGGCCTGTGCCTTGCACATCAAGCGCGGAGCGCGGCACATGGCGGCGATGGTCAGCGACCTGTTGGAGCTGGTGCGCAGTCGCCTGGGCCGTAGCCTGCCGATCGAGCCGGCGGCGATGGACCTGGCCGTTGCGGCGCGGGCGGCGATTGCCGAAGCCTGCGCCGGTAATCCGCTATCCGATCCGAAGCTCACGGTGCACGGCGACACCCGTGGGGTGTGGGACGCCGGGCGAATCGACCAGCTCCTGCAAAACCTGATCGGCAACGCCTTGCAGCACGGCACCAGCCAGCGCGACGTGACCCTTGATCTGCGTGGCGAGGACGACAATGTGTACCTGTCGGTGCACAACTACGGCACACCGATTTCCGAAGAGGCGATCGGCACGATTTTCGACCCGCTGGTGCGCAGCGCCGACGAAGAACTCGGGCAGCCGTCGACCAGCCTCGGGTTGGGCTTGTTCATCGTCAAGGAAGTGGTGAGCGCCCATGGCGGGACGATCGACGTCAGCTCGAGCGAGGCTGACGGGACGCTGTTCAGTGTGGTGTTGCCGAGAAAGGTTTAAGCAGGAAAATCTGCGGTGAATTCATCGCTGGCAAGCCAGCTCCCACAGATCCGGCGTCGAATACAAACTTTGTGTACGACATAGTTCCTTGTGGGAG
>NZ_JABULD010000344.1:0-1177 GCF_014060985.1 Pseudomonas sp. MD195_PC81_125 | reverse complement strand
AACTAGGCCTGAAACCGAGATCGAGAAGCTTGTGAAATGCCAGCTCAGGATCTGCGCCGATCTGGCAATCAGACTGGCAATCCACCTCAACACCACGCCTGAGTTCTGGATGAATCTTCAGTCGACTTACGATTTACGCAGGGCTCAGCTCCGGCATGCGGGCCTATAGCGATTGCAGCATCCGCGAAGCCCTCTTCCACCAAGTGCCCGGTTCTGGGCGCTTTAGCTTTTCCCGTTCTACCACCATCAATGGCACATCCTGCAACCGAATCCACGGCTGGTTATTCCAGTGCAGCAAACTCAACGACATCTCGGGCCAATTCAGCAGGCTTAGCTGTGGGCGTTCGCTTGTTGTGGGGTGCTGGGCGTCGCGCAGGGTGGGGATAACCTGATGGGTGAGCCATTCGCGTAGCGCTCGGTATTCGGGGCAATAGTGATAGACGAGGAGGGCGTAGATGCCGGATTCGCTGATCAGGAGGGTGTTTTCGATCTGGTTGTGGATCAGGGTTTTGCGGGTTTGGTATTGGTCGGGGTCGAGTTTTCGCAGCATGCGTTCGTTGAGGTAAATGTGCAGCAGGCGGCCCAGGTCGCGGGCAGAGAACCAGGGTTGGTTCTGGATGAGCAGGGCGTGGAGGGGGAGTTTGTGGCGGGTGAACACCTGAGGAGTGAGATACGTATCTTCGTTTTTCATTGAACAGCTCCTTTTGCTTTAGGGCTGCCCTCAATTGTCGCCAAACAATTGGGTGGCAGTCGTACGCGGGTTGGCGAACCGGAGCAAAAGGAACCCGGCAGACCCGAAGGTCTCCCACGCACAACCGCCATGAAAAGATGTGGCGGTAAATGTAGCCGCCATCATGGTTGTCGTGCGCCTTAAGCTGTTCGGGTCGCCAAACCCGGTGCTGAACATTCAGCATCGGGTGAGCTTAGAAACCTGGGCTTTTCGGCGCAATCGGACGGCGGTAATGCAGTTTGTAGGACGTTGCCGGGATGGTTGAAGGGCTGGAGATCAAAAGATCGCAGCCTTCGGCAGCTCCTACAGGGGGAGCAGATTATTCCGCGGGGCGGTGTCAGCTTGGCTTCCATCTCGGCAACTTTCGCTTCGAGGCTCTCGAGGCGAGCGCGAGTGCGAGCCAGGACGACCATCTGGCTATCGAATTCTTCACGGCTCACCAGTCCA
>NZ_JABULD010000082.1:0-5240 GCF_014060985.1 Pseudomonas sp. MD195_PC81_125 | reverse complement strand
CGCCGCAACCCCGGCAGATGCACAACATCACCGAACGCGCGCGCAGTGGCGGCGCCCCACGCGGCAGCACACTGCCGAGCAATCCGCTGGGCGATCAGCCGGTGACGCTGAATTTTGTCGATGCCGATATTCAGGCTGTGGTGCGCGCGTTGTCGCGTTCCACCGGCCAGCAGTTTCTGGTCGACCCTCGGGTCAAGGGCAGCCTGACGCTGGTCTCGGAAGGTCAGGTGCCGGCGCGGCAGGCCTACGACATGTTGCTCGCGGCGTTGCGCATGCAGGGTTTCAGCGTGGTCGATGTCGGCGGCGTCGCCCAGGTGGTGCCGGAAGCCGATGCGAAACTGCTCGGCGGGCCGATCTACAGCCCGGACAAACCCGCCGGCAACGGCATGCTCACCCGCACTTTTCGCCTGCAATACGAGAACGCGGTGAACCTGATTCCGGTGTTGCGCCCGATCGTCTCGCCGAACAACCCGATCAATGCCTACCCGGGCAACAACACCATCGTCGTCACCGATTACGCCGAGAACCTCACTCGCGTCGCCCAGTTGATCCAGACCATCGACACCCCGAGCGCGATCGACACCGACGTGGTGCAGATCCAGAACGGCATCGCCGCTGACATCGCGCCGATGGTCGCCGATCTGCTTGACGCGCCGGGCAACGATCCAACGCAGAAAATTGCGGTGATCGGTGACCCGCGTTCCAACACCATCATCATCCGCGCCGGCAGCCCCGAGCGCACTGAGTTGGCGCGCAACCTGATCTACAAACTCGATAACGCACAGAGCAATCCGAGCAATCTGCATGTGGTGTATCTGCGTAACGCGCAAGCGGCGAAACTGGCGCAGGCCTTGCGCGGTTTGCTGACTGGCGAGAGCGACAGCGGCACCAGCGACAGTGCGCGCTCGGTGCTCAGCGCCATGGGTAGCAATGGCAACAACAATGGCGGTTCGGGTGCGCAGAGCGGCACGCAAAACAGCGGCAGCACCTCGACCACTTCCAGCACGGGCAGCACTGGCGGCAGTTACGCGCAGGGCAGCAGTTCGACCGGCAGCAGCGGTAATCAGGCCAGCGAGCAGAACGTTGCGTTCAGCGCCGGCGGGGTGACGATTCAGGCTGACGCCACCACCAATACCTTGCTGATTTCCGCGCCGGAGCCGTTGTATCGCAACCTGCGCGAGGTCATCGACCTGCTCGACCAGCGCCGCGCGCAAGTGGTGATCGAGAGCCTGATCGTTGAGGTCGGCGAGGACGATGCCAGCGAATTCGGCGTGCAATGGCAGACCGGCAATCTCGGCGGTAAAGGCGTGATTGGCGGGGCGAATCTTGGCGGTTCGGGGATCAACCTCAACGGCAAGACCAGCCTCGATGTGCTGCCGCAGGGTTTGAACCTCGGTTACGTCAACGGCACCGTCGATATCCCCCGGCATCGGCAAGATTCTCGACCTGAAAGTGTTGGCCCGGGCGCTGAAGAGCAAGGGCGGCACCAACGTGCTGTCGACCCCGAACCTGCTGACCCTGGATAACGAGGCGGCGAGTATTTTTGTCGGCCAGACCATTCCGTTTGTCAGCGGCAGTTATGTCACCGGCGGCGGGGGGACGAGTAACAACCCGTTCCAGACCGTGACCCGGGAAGAGGTGGGCTTGAAGCTCAACGTGCGGCCGCAGATTTCCGAGGGCGGCACGGTCAAGCTCGATATCTATCAGGAAGTCAGCAGCATCGACGAGCGCGCGTCGGCCAGCGCGACGTCGGCGGGGATCGTCACCAACAAACGCGCGATCGACACCAGCATCCTGCTCGACGACGGCCAGATCATGGTCCTCGGCGGCCTGTTGCAGGACGGTTACAGCCAGAGCAACGAAGCGGTGCCTTGGCTGGGAACATTACCGGGAATCGGTGCGCTGTTTCGCAACGAGCGCCGGGCGATCAGCAAGACCAACCTGATGGTGTTCCTGCGCCCATACATCATCCGCGACAGCGAAGCGGGGCGCAGCATCACCCTCAACCGCTACGACTTCATGCGCCGCGCCCAGGGCGGCCTGCAACCGGAACGCAGCTGGGCAATGCCGGACATGCAGGCGCCGCAGTTGCCGACGGCGGCGCAGGGGGTACCGAGTCCGGTTCCGGCTTCGGGACCTCGCGCGACGATCAAAGCGGTGCCGATTGAAGGGAGTACACGCTTTTGAATCCCACCCTCAATCTGAGAAGTAACCCTGTAGTGAGGGGATTTATCCCCGATGGGCAGCGAAGCGGCCCCAAAACCTATGCACGCGGTCAGTCAGATGTATTCGGATATCAGGTTTCGGGGCTGCTGCGCAGCCCATCGGGGATAAATCCCCTCACCACAAGAATTCCCCTCACCATAGAGAGCCGGGACGACGCTGGACCTGTAGGAGCTGCCGAAGGCTGCGATCTTTTGCTTTTGGCTTTTTTTCAATGTCGCTGAAGATCAAGATCCAAAGATCGCAGCCTGCGGCAGCTCCTACACGGGAATGTATTGCCATGGGGGGAGGGTGTAGATGAGTTCGCTTCCCTACGCCTGGGCCAAGGCCCAGCGCATTCTGCTGTGCGACGGTGTGCTGACCGTATGCCCATCGACCCCCGGCTGGTCGATCAGCGAGGTGCGGCGGCAGTTCGGTGAGACGTCGCTCCGGCGCGTGCGCGACGATGAACTCGACGGCCTGCTCGCCACGGCCTACGCCGATACCGGCAGTGCGGCGGCGGTCGTTGGAGCAGCAGAAAACGAAGTCGACCTCGACCGCCTGATGCAGGACATGCCGGAAATCACTGACCTGCTCGACACTCAGGACGGCGCGCCGGTGATCCGCATGATCAACGCCTTGCTCACCCAGGCTGCGCGGGACGAAGCCAGCGACATTCATATCGAACCGTTCGAAACCCATTCGGTGGTGCGCTACCGGGTCGATGGCACCCTGCGTGACGTGGTGTCGCCGCGCAAGGCATTGCACGGTGCGCTGGTGTCGCGGATCAAGATCATGGCCCAGCTCGACATCGCCGAAAAACGCTTGCCGCAGGACGGCCGCATCGCGCTGCGGGTGGCCGGGCGGCCGATTGATATTCGCGTCTCCACCGTGCCGACCGGGCACGGCGAGCGCGTTGTCATGCGCTTGCTCGACAAGCAGGCCGGGCGCCTGCATCTGGAAACGTTGGGCATGGACGCACAGGTGCTGGCCAAACTCGATCACCTCATCCGCCAACCGCACGGCATTGTGCTGGTCACCGGCCCCACCGGCAGCGGCAAGACCACCAGTCTCTACGCCGCGCTGGCGCGCCTCGATGCCAGCACCAGCAACATCCTCACCGTCGAAGACCCGGTGGAATACGACCTGCCGGGGATCAGCCAGATTCAGGTCAACGCCAAGATCGACATGACCTTCGCCCTGGCTTTGCGCGCGATTCTGCGTCAGGACCCGGACATCATCATGATCGGCGAGATCCGCGATCTTGAAACCGCGCAAATCGCCGTGCAGGCCTCGCTCACCGGGCACCTGGTACTGGCGACGCTGCACACCAACGACGCGGTGTCGGCGGTCAACCGCTTGATCGACATGGGCGTCGAGCCGTTTTCTGCTCGCATCGTCGATGCTCGGCGTTCTGGCGCAACGCTTGGTGCGACGGCTGTGTAATCAGTGCAAACAGGAAGACCCGGCAGCGCCGGGCACGTGGCGCCCGGTCGGTTGCGCGGCGTGTAATCACACCGGTTACAGCGGCCGCACCGGCATCCACGAATTGTTCTGCATCGATGACGACATCCGCACCCTGATTCACCAAGGGGCAGGGGAACAGGCCTTGCGCGCGGCAGCGGCCAAGGCCGGGATGTTCAGCCTGCGTGAGGACGGCGAGCGCTGGATTCGCAGCGGCGCCACCGCGCCTGAAGAAATCCTCCGTGTGACCCGGGACGCCTGATGAATCGCTATCGTTTTGAAGCCGCCGACGCCAGCGGCAAGATCGAGTCCGGGCACCTGGAGGCGGACAGCCAGGGCGCTGCATTCGGCGTGTTGCGCAGTCGTGGATTGACCGCGTTGTCGGTGCACAAGGAAAGCAACGTCGCCCAGCATGGCGGCGGCAGTGGCTTGTTCAGTGCGCGGATGTCGGATAACGATCTGGCCTGGGCGACGCGGCAACTGGCGAGCCTGCTCGGCGCCAGCCTGCCGCTTGAGGCTGCGCTCAGCGCGACGGTGGAGCAGGCCGAGAAAAAACACATCGCCCACACCCTCAGTGCGGTGCGCGCCGATGTGCGCAGCGGTATGCGTCTGGCCGAATCACTGGCCGCACGACCACGGGATTTTCCGGAGATCTACCGCGCGTTGATCGCTGCGGGGGAAGAATCTGGTGATCTGGCGCAGGTCATGGAGCGGCTGGCCGACTACATCGAAGAACGCAACAACCTGCGCGGCAAGATTCTCACCGCGTTCATCTATCCCGGTGTGGTCGGGCTGGTGTCGATCGGCATTGTGATCTTCCTGCTCAGCTATGTGGTGCCGCAGGTGGTCAGTGCGTTTTCCCAGGCGCGGCAGGACTTGCCGGGGCTGACCCTGGCGATGCTCACCGCCAGTGATTTCATTCGCGCATGGGGCTGGTTGTGTGCGGCGATCATGGCCGGGGCGTTCTGGAGCTGGCGCCTGTACCTGCGCAATCCGGCGGCGCGCTTGAGTTGGCATCATCGGGTGCTGAAATTGCCGCTGATCGGGCGTTTCGTGTTGGGCCTGAACACTGCGCGATTCGCCTCGACCCTGGCGATTCTCGCGGTGCCGGGGTGCCGTTGTTGCGGGCGCTGGAGGCGGCGCGACAGACGCTATCCAATGATCGCTTGAGCCTGAGTGTCAGCGACGCCACGGCCAAGGTGCGCGAAGGGGTCAACCTGGCGGCGGCGTTGCGGGTGGAGAACGTGTTCCCGCCGGTGCTGATTCACCTGATCGCCAGCGGCGAGAAAACCGGTGCACTGCCGCCGATGCTCGAACGTGCGGCGCAGACCCTGTCGCGCGATATCGAACGGCGGGCGATGGGCATGACCGCGTTGCTCGAACCGCTGATGATTGTGGTGATGGGTGGGGTAGTGCTGGTGATTGTGATGGCGGTGTTGTTGCCGATCATTGAGATCAACCAGTTGGTGCAATAACCCCCTGTAGGAGCTGCCGAAGGTGCGATCTTTTGATCTTGATCTTGAAAAGCAGAAGCAAAAATCAAAAAGATCGCAGCCTTCGGCAGCCTCCTACAG
>NZ_JABULD010000379.1:0-2134 GCF_014060985.1 Pseudomonas sp. MD195_PC81_125 | reverse complement strand
CGCGGATGTCCGCGTCGGATTCCTTAAGTTCGTTGATCTTGCGGCAGGCGTGCAACACCGTCGTGTGGTCGCGACCACCAAACACATCGCCGATTTCCGGCAGGCTGTGGTTGGTCAGCTCCTTGGACAATGCCATGGCCACCTGACGCGGACGTGCCACCGAGCGCGAACGGCGCTTGGACAGCAGGTCGGAAATCTTGATCTTGTAGTACTCGGCGACGGTGCGCTGAATGTTATCCACAGAGACCAGTTTGTCCTGCAGTGCCAACAAGTCCTTCAGGGATTCGCGAATCAATTCGATGGTGATGTCGCGGCCCATGAAGTGCGAGTGAGCGATCACGCGTTTCAGCGCACCTTCCAGCTCGCGGACGTTGGAACGAATGCGCTGGGCAATGAAGAACGCCGCGTCGTGAGGCAACTCGACTTTGGCCTGATCAGCCTTCTTCATCAAGATCGCCACGCGGGTTTCCAGCTCCGGCGGCTCGACGGCAACCGTCAGACCCCAGCCGAAGCGGGACTTGAGGCGCTCTTCAAGGCCTTCGATTTCTTTCGGGTAGCGGTCACTGGTGAGAATGACCTGCTGGCCACCTTCAAGCAGGGCGTTGAAGGTGTGGAAAAACTCTTCCTGGGAACGCTCTTTACGGGCGAAGAACTGAATATCGTCGATCAGCAGAGCGTCCACCGAACGGTAGAAACGCTTGAACTCGTTGATCGCATTCAGTTGCAGCGCCTTGACCATGTCGGCCACGAAGCGCTCGGAATGCAGGTACACGACCTTGGCATTCGGGTTCTTCTTTAATAGATGGTTGCCCACCGCGTGCATCAAGTGGGTTTTACCCAGGCCGACGCCGCCATACAGGAACAGCGGGTTGTAGCCGTGCTTGGGATTGTCCGCCACCTGCCAGGCCGCCGCGCGGGCGAGCTGGTTGGACTTGCCTTCGACGAAATTCTCGAAGGTGAAGGTGCGGTTCAGGTAACTGGTGTGCTTGAGCGCGCCTTCGACCTGCACTGTGCGCTGTTCGGCGCGAACCGGGGCCTGTTGCGAGGCGGCACCGGCCATCGGGTCAAAGCTGTCGCGGGACGGCTCTTCACTGACTTCCTCGGTTTTCTGCGTCGAGCGCTTGGCCGGGGCTGCACTTGGAGCGGGGGGCTGGCGCACTGGCCGGCGCGGTATTGGCCTGCGCCTGGGATACCTGCGCAGCGGCCAACGGCGCATTCGGCGCGGCGCGCGGGGCCGAACTGCGTTTGCTGCCTATTAATAAGGAAAGCGCTGGCGCCATGCCATTGCCGTGCTCATCCAGCAGTTCAAGGACGCGACCGAGGTACTTTTCGTTGACCCAGTCCAGCACAAAACGGTTCGGTGCGTAGACGCGCAACTCGTCGCCTTCGGCTTCGACCTGTAGTGGACGGATCCAGGTGTTGAATTGTTGGGCAGGCAGCTCTTCGCGCAAAAGCTCCACGCACTGCTGCCAAAGTTCCACTGACACGGATATCCCCTAAGTTGAAAGCCGGTGAGGCAAAAACAAGCGGCCATTGTAGCGGCGAGCCGTCCACTTATCCACATGCAGGTGGTGTGGCGAGCATGATTAATCAATGCGTTAACCGGGAAAAAGGCGACCAACGGTGTGTGCATAAGCTCTGTGGATAACCGCCTCTGAGAGCACTGGACAACTGGGGGTAGAACTCGGTGGATAATCAGCCTGTGGATAACAGGTCATTCCACGCACAGGTTATCCGATAGCGCAGCACAGGCTGAACACGGTTTTCCACCGTAGTTGTCATTCTCTGTACATCACGCTTTATAAGGCCTGAGCACGGTTATCCACAGAAGAGGGCCGGCCTAGCTTTTACAAGCTTTACAGAAAAGCTTTTAAATAATTCCCTTCTTTATTTTTTATGTCTGGCTAACAGGATTTCGGTTACGTGAGCTCCAGAGATCTATTTATAAGGAAACGCTGGTTGGAAATTGACCTGAAGGCTTGCTTTCTCTAGAATCCCCGGTCTCTTAAAACGGGGGCCATTCCGGCCCGTTGTGGACGAACCAGGTAACACGACATGAAACGTACTTTCCAACCAAGCACTATCAAACGCGCTCGTACCCACGGTTTCCGTGCTCGCATGGCTACCAAGAACG
>NZ_JABULD010000007.1:0-5810 GCF_014060985.1 Pseudomonas sp. MD195_PC81_125 | reverse complement strand
CTGTGGGAGGCTGGCTTGCCAGCGATGGGGTCGGATCAGGCAACACAAAGGCCGAAGATCAACGCCCACCACCCAGATCAACAAACGTCCCGGTCGCATAAGAAGCCTTGTCCGACAGCAACCAGACAATCGCCTCCGCCACCTCATCCGGGCGCCCGCCCCGAGCCATCGGAATCGCCGATTCAAGCTTGCTGACCCGATCCGGATCGCCGCTCAGCGCATGGAAGTCGGTGTAGATGTAGCCCGGACGCACCGCATTAACGCGAATGCCCTCGCCCGCCACTTCCTTGGACAGACCGATGGTGAAGGTGTCGAGCGCGCCTTTGGACGCGGCATAGTCGACGTATTCGTTGGGCGAGCCCAGGCGTGCGGCGACCGACGACACGTTGACGATACTGCCGCCCTGGCCGCCGTGTTTGGGCGACATGCGCAGGATCGCGTGCTTGGCGCAGAGGATCGGCGCCAATACGTTGGTTTTCATGATTTTAAGGATGCGGAATTCGGACATTTCATCGACCCGCGACTTATGGCCGACGGTGCCCGCATTGTTCACCAGTGCGGTGACCCGTCCCAGTTCGGTGTCGACCCGGTGAAACAGTGCGATGACTTCGTCTTCGATGCTGACATCGGCGCGCACCGCAATGGCTTGCGCCCCCAGCGCCCGCACTTGCTCCAGCACGCTTTGCGCGGCCTGTTCATCCGACTGATAGTTGATGCAGATCCGATAGCCCTGCCCGGCAGCCAACAACGCCGTAGCGGCGCCGATTCCGCGGCCGCCACCGGTGATTACCATGACTTTATCCATGCTGGCCCTTCCCCCAATGCACACGTAACAGTCGGGATGAAGAATAACCGCCATTGGGCGGTTTTGCATGGGCTCTGTCCAAGACAAAACCCTGCATGAGACTGAGATGTTTTTTGTGGCGAGGGAGCTTGCTCCCTCGCCACCGTTTGCAGTCAGACAGCCGCCTGAGCCTTTCCACGGGTGAGGTTCTGCATGAACGCGTCCGCCGGCATCGGATGCCCCAACAGATAGCCCTGCAACGAATCACAGCCCAACTGCGTGAGGAAGTCCTGCTGTACGCCAGTCTCCACGCCCTCGGCAACAATGCGCAAACCGAGCGCCTGCCCCAGCGCCACAATCGCCGAGACGATGGCCGCGTCATCGCTGTCATGCTCCAGATCGCGGACAAACCCTCGGTCGATCTTCAGCTCGTTGGCCGGCAAACGCTTGAGGTACATTAGGCTCGAATAGCCGGTGCCGAAGTCGTCGATCGACAGGTCGACGCCCATGTCCGACAACTCCTGCAACACCGTCATGCTGGCATCGGCGTCACTCATGGCCGTGGTTTCAGTGATTTCCAGGGTCAGGCTGTTGGCCGGCAAATGATGCGTGGCCAGCGCCCTGGCCACGCTTTGCACCAGTCCCGCGTGGCAGAACTGTAACGCCGAGAGGTTCACCGCGATGCGCCAGTCAGTGTAACCGAGCACATACCATTCGCGCATCTGCCGGCAGGCCTCGTTGAGTACCCAGTCGCCGATGGCGATGATCAGGCCGGTCTTCTCCGCCAGATCGATGAACTTGTCCGGCAGCAACATGCCCTGGGTCGGATGCCGCCAGCGCAGCAACGCTTCGGCCCCCACCGGACGACCGCTGGCAGCGTCGAATTTGGGTTGAAAATACAGGCTGAACTGCCGGTGCTCCAGCGCGGCGCGCAGATCTTGCAGCAACTGCAGCTGCTTGCGTGCGTTGCTGTTCATCGAGGCATCGAAGAAGCTGTAGCCGTTTTTACCGCCGCCCTTGGCGTGATACATCGCCGCATCGGCGTTCATCAGCAGTTCCTGAGCGCTCTGGCCATTCCCCGGGTACAGGGCAATGCCGACGCTGGCGGAAATCTGCAACTCATGCTCGGCCACGCGGAATGACTGGCCGATCAGGCCGACCTGACGCGCTGCCAGGCTCAGGGCATCGTTGGGCTCGGTCAGACGCACCAGCAGCACGAACTCGTCGCCGCCAATTCGCGCCAGCGTGTCCTGACTGCGCAAATCTTCGCGCAGGCGCACACCGACTTCGCGCAGCAACTGGTCGCCCATGTGGTGGCCGAAGGCATCGTTGACCGGTTTGAAACCGTCCAGATCGATGAACATCAACGCAAAACAGCCGCCCTGCTCCTCGACCTTCTTCATCGCCTGATTGATCCGGTCGTCCAGCAGCATGCGGTTCGGCAGACCTGTGAGGGTATCGTGCAACGCCAGTTGCGTCAGTTCACGATTGGCCAGGGTCAGCGAATGCGCCAGATCGGCAGTGCGTGCTTCGAGGCGAGCATCGAGAATCGAGGTCAGCAAGGCGATCGACAGCACCGCCAGCGTGGTGATCAGCACCAGATTGTCGAGGCCGTTACCCTTGAGACCGTCGAGCGTCGCGCCGCAGAAACTGCCATCAGGAAACTGCGCGGCGGCCATGCCCGTGTAGTGCATGCCGACAATCGCGATGCCCATGATCACCGCCGCACCGCCGCGAATCAGGCGCACATAAGGCGACTGCTGGCGCAAGCGAAAGGCGATCCACAACGCCGCCGCCGAAGCACCGACCGCAATCAGCAATGAGGCGCCGAACAGGGTCGGGTCGTAGTCGATGCCCGGCGTCATGCGCAGTGCCGCCATGCCGGTGTAATGCATGGCGCTGATGCCGGCGCCCATGATCAAGGCGCCGAAACCCAACTGCAGAATCGGCAGTTTCGGCTGGCTGACCAGCCACAGGGCAAACCCGCACGACAGAACGGCAATCAGCAGCGACAGCGCGGTCACCGGAATGTCGTAGCCCAGTTCGATCGGCAACTTGAAGGCCAGCATGCCGATGAAATGCATCGACCAGACGCCAACCCCCATTGCCAGTGCGCCGCCCGCCGTCCAGAAATGCACCGCGCGCCCACGGGCACTGGCAATGCGCCCGGTCAGGTCGAGCGCGGTGTAGGACGCGAGGATCGCCACACACAAAGAAATGAAAACCAGGGTGAAGGAATAATTACCGATGAGCATGAAGATTCTCGCGACCACCCGCGCCGTACTGCGTCCATTCTCGGCCGGGCAAATGCGGCGATTGTACTGATTGCGCGGAAGAACGCACTGACAAAGTAATCATTTTGCCATCAACCCGATGAAACGCTTGTTTGATGGTTTTGCGAGGCTCTGGAGCAACCATCACAACCTGTAGGAGCTGCGGCACGCTGCGATCTTTTTGACCTTGTTTTTTAAGATCAAAAGATCGCAGCCTTCGGCAGCGCCTACAGGGCGGCGCGTTAGCCGAGGATTTCGCGCAAGCGATACCAGAACATGCCCAGTGCCAGCAGCGGTGAGCGCAAGGCCGGGCCGCCGGGGAAGGTCATGTGCGGTACCGCGCTGAATACGTCCATGCCCTGACTGTGGCCGGCGTGAATGGCCTCGCCCAGCAGCCTGCCGCACCAATGCGTGACATTCAGACCGTGACCGGAATAACCCTGAGCGTAGAACACGTTCGGCTGTTGCTTCAGCCGCCCGACCTGCGGAAAGCGGTTGGCGGTAATGCCAATCTTGCCGCCCCATTGATAGTCGATGCGCACGTCCGCCAGTTGCGGGAAGACTTTAAGCATCTTCGGGCGCATGTAGGCGGCAATGTCCGCCGGATCGCGACCGGAATAGTGACAGGCGCCGCCAAACAGCAGACGTCGGTCCGCCGAGAGCCGGTAATAGTCGAGGCCGACTTTCTGGTCGCACAACGCAAGGTTGTGCGGGATCAATTGCGCGGCACGTTCCTCGGACAGCGGCTCGGTGGCGATGATGTAACTGCCGGCGGGCAGGACCTTGCCGCTGAGTTGCTGCTCGAGTTCATCCAGATGCGCGTTGCAACCGAGCACCAGACTGCCAGCGCGGACGCTGCCGGTGGCGCAGCGCACTTCAACCGTTTCGCCGTGGATGATCTGCTGCACCGGGCTCTGCTCGAAAATGCGTACACCGAGGGACGCCGCCAGACGCGCTTCGCCCTGCACCAGATCCAGCGGGTGCAGATGGCCGGAGCCCATGTCGATCAGACCACCGGCGTAGCCGTCGGCGTTGACCACTTGCTGGCGGATTTGCTCGGGGCCGACCAGCTTGGTCTCATGGCGGTAGCCGAGTTCGTCGAGGCTGACCTGTTCGTCCTTGAACGCCGCGAACTGCGCCGGGGTGTTGGCCAGTTCGCAGAAGCCCCAACGCAGGTCACACTCGATGGCATGCTCGGTGATGCGCTGGCGCACCAGTTCCACGGAGTCGATACCGGCGCGTTGCAGATAACGCACGCCGTCGTTGCCGACGTAACGGGCAAAGCCTTCGACCTCGTGACCGATGCCACGAATCAACTGGCCGCCGTTGCGTCCGCTGGCGCCCCAGCCGATGCGCCGGGCTTCGATCAACACCACCGACAGCCCGCGCTGCGCCAGTTCAATCGCGGTATTGACGCCGGTGAAGCCGCCGCCGATCACGCAGACATCGGCGCTGAGGTCAGCGTCGAGTGCCGGCCAGGGCGTGCTGGCCCGGGCTGAAGCCGCGTAATAGGAGCGGGCGTGTTCTTGGCTGTACCGATTCATTTGTTCGACTTCACTTTGCTCCAGGACCGGGTCATCAGACGCATGATCGACTGGGGCGGGGTAGAGGAGATGTAGAGCTTGTCCAGCACTGCCTGGGACGGGTAGACCTCGGGATTGTTCACCAGCGCCTGGTCCATGTACTGCTTGGCGGCCGGGTTCGGGTTGGCGTAACCGACCGACGCGCTGACCTTGGCAATCACTTGCGGATCAAGCAGGTAATTGATGAAGGCGTGGGCCTCCTTGGTGTTGCTGGCGTCGGCCGGGATCGCCAGCAAGTCGAACCACAGGTTGGCGCCTTCTTTCGGAATCGCATAGGCGATGTTCACCCCGTTCTTGGCTTCCTTGGCGCGGTTGGCCGCCTGGAACACGTCGCCGGAGTAACCGAAGGCTACGCAGATGTCGCCATTGGCCAGATCGGAAACGTATTTCGAGGAGTGGAAATAGGTGATGTAGGGGCGGATGCTCAGCAGTTTGGCTTCGGCTTTTTTATAGTCTTCCGGGTTTTCGCTGCGTGGGTCCATGCCCATGTAGTTGAGGATCGCCGGGAACACTTCGTCCGCCGAGTCCATCATCGACACGCCACATTGGGTGAGCTTCTTCAGGTTCTCCGGCTCGAACAGCACGGCCCAGGAATCGATGTGATCGATGCCAAGCACTGCCTTGACCTTGTCGACGTTGTAGCCGATGCCGTTGGTGCCCCACAGATACGGTACCGAGTGCTGGTTGCCCGGGTCGTTCTTTTCGAGCAATTCGAGCAATTTCGGGTCGAGGTTCTTCCAGTTCGGTAGCTGCTCGCGATCCAGTTTGAGGAACGCGCCGGCTTTTACCTGACGGGCGAGAAAGTGGTTGGACGGCACCACCACGTCGTAGCCGGTGCGACCGGCGAGGAGTTTGCCTTCCAGGGTTTCGTTGGAGTCGAACACGTCGTAGATCACCTTGATCCCGGTCTTGGCCTGGAAGTCGGCGAGGGTGGTTTCACCGATGTAGTCGGTCCAGTTGTAGACGCTGACCTGGGGGCTGGGCCAGAGCTGCGGTGCTGCACAACAGCGCCAGTGCGGCGGGAACCATGGATTTCAATAGACGCATATCGACACCTCTTCGAATTTTTTGGATTTTTTCAGGTGGTTCGCTAATCCCTGTGGGAGCGAGCCTGCTCGCGAAAGCGGTGGGTCAGGCAACATTGATGGTGACTGTGCTGACGCCTTCGCG
>NZ_JABULD010000404.1:0-5458 GCF_014060985.1 Pseudomonas sp. MD195_PC81_125 | reverse complement strand
AGTTGAACTCGACTGACTTCTGATTCCACGCTCGGCACTCTTGGCTAACAATTGAACAATGAAGGTTCTGCTCAATTCATACCGGGCAGTTGGACCTTCGGCTTCACATCGTTCTGCACGACGGATGCCAACGGCGCGACCACTCCCTGGCTCTTGAGCAACTCGCCCATGGTCGCCTTGATTCGATACTGAGTAAATAACTGAATGTTCTTGATCTCGGCCAAACGGCGCGAAGCGGTGAACAACTCGTTTTCGCTGTCGAGCAAATCGAGCAGGGTGCGCTCGCCGAGGCTGAACTGACGCTGGTAAGCGGTACGCACGGCGGTGCTGTGATCAACGTACTGCTGAGCGATCGGCACCTGGGCATTGGCGTTGTTCAAGGCGTTCCAGGCCAGGCCCAGTTCTTCGTTCAACTGACGCAGGGCGTTGTTGCGGATGTCCAGCGCCTGGTTCGACAGGTACGACTTGGATTCCAGATCGGCCTTGTTGCTGCCACCGGAGTACAGGTTGAAGCGCATGCGCAGCATGGCCTGCCACTCGTTGTTATGGCCGTTCTGACCGTCGAGATCGTTGTCGGCAGTGCGACCCAGCTCGGCGTCGAAACGTGGGTAGAAGGTCGACTTGGCGGTTTCGTACTGCTTCTCGGCAGCAGCGATATCGGACTCGGCCGAGCGCAGGATCGGGCTGTTTTCCAGCATCTGCTGCCGCGCTTCATTGAGGTTGGCCGGCATCATCGCCATGAACGGCGCCGGACGCTCCAGCTGGTCAGGCATCTGGCCGACGGCACTGAGGAAGTTGGTCTCGGAGTCGGCGAGGTTGGTCTGCTCGGTGATCAGGTTATTGCGCGCCTGGGCCATCCGCGCTTCGGCCTGATCGAGGTCGGCACCACTGCCGACGCCGCGCTGGGTGCGCAGCTGAATCTGGTCGTAGATGCGCTGGTGGCTCTTGAGGTTTTCTTCGGCCAGACGCACGAATTCGCGGCGGGTCAACACGTCCAGGTACACCTGGGCGACGGTCAGCGCGGTGCGCTCGGAAGTCCCCAGCAGGGAGTAGGCGCGGGAGTTGACGGTGGCTTGTTGACGCCCGACTTCGCTCGACGTCGCAAAACCGTCAAAGACCATTTGCGAGAGACGTAAACTTGACTCACTGCGGTTCAGCGTCTCCCAGTGGTTGCCGCCACCGTTGGCGCGCGTGGTCACGCTGTCGGTGCCCTCACGGCCATAACCACCCAGCAGGTCGACCTTGGGCAGGTATCCACCTTTCGCAGCCTTTAACTGATAATCCGCCGCCAGACGACTATTGACCCCTGCCTGGATTTCCGGATGGACATCCAGTGCCTGTTGCATGGCTTCCGGTAAGGATTGTGCATGGGCGAAAGAGGCGGCCAGAGCGAAGGGTAGAGCCTTGAACAAGTGCAAACGCATGGTAAAGATTTCCCAGGACTTCTTGTCTTGAATCACAGCAAAACGTGCTGCTGCGTCGGATGATTGGCAACCGGAATGACCGTATGTCGGAAAGTTCAAAATAGGAACTGGATCACACGCTGAGGGACAGGTCGCCGCGGAAATATCAATGTGACATTAGTGGGGCGATTGTTTAGGATGGCACCCAGAAGGTCAATAGTTTGGCATAAAGTTAATAGCGAAAGAATCTAGCCAAAATATTGACGAAAAGAAGCGTCAAACTTGATTCGCAAATTTTAAAAGTACGTCCAGACTGAATCGGCGCCGAAGCCATCAGGCAATGGAAGTCAACTGAACGTAACACCCGGAGAGTCTTCAATGAGCAGTGTTGTTGCCATCGTCAAAAGCATTGTCGGTCAGGTATTCGTGGTATCCCCCGAGGGTGTACGCCGCGTGCTCGTTGAAGGCGATCGCCTGTTCGTCGGCGACCAGATCGATACTGGCCTCTCCGGCGCTGTATCGCTGGAACTGGCGGATGGCCGCACCCTGGACCTGGGTCGCGAAACCCAGTGGAGCGCCAACGCGCCCGACTCCAGTACGGACCTGGCCGAAGCCACCGCGCAGGCCGCACCTTCTGTAGCCGAATTGCAGCAGGCCATCGCCGCCGGCGCCGACCCGACCACCGCTCTTGAAGCCACCGCTGCCGGCGCGACCGCCGCAGGGACTGGCGGCGCGGCAGGCGGCGGTCACAGCTTCGTGATGCTCGACGCCACTGCTGGCCGCGTCGACCCGACCATCGGCTTCCCGACCGCGGGCATCAACGCCGGTGCGCAAGCGGCGCAGAACATCACCGGTGGCCAGACCACCGATACCACCGCCAACGCCCTGCGTGAGTCGACCCTGAGCCTCAGCGCCACGCCGACCATCACTGAAGCCGGCGGCGTGCTGGTGTACACCGCGACCCTGACCCAGGCGCCGCTGACCGACCTGACCATCACCCTGTCCAACGGCTCGGTGATCGTGATTCCCGCCGGCTCCACCACCGGCACCGTCAACGTGCCGCTGGCGCCGAACGACACCGTTTATAACGACCCGACCCAGATCGACGTGACCGTCACCGGCACCACCGGCGGCAACGGCATCACCGTGACCCCGCCGACCACTCCGGCCACGACCCAGGTCACCGACACCATCGACACCACCACCGTCACCCTGACCGCTGGCAGCAGCGTCACCGAAGGTGGTCAGATCACCTACACCGCGACCCTGACCAACCCGGCACAGACGCCGGTCACCGTCACCCTGTCCAACGGTTCGACCATCACCATCGAAGCCGGCCAGACCACGGGCACTGTCAACGTGCCAACCGCGCCGAATGACGTCTACAACAACGGCAGCACCGTCAGCACCACCATCACTGGTGCCACTGGTGGCAACTTCGAGAACCTGGTGCCGAACACGACGCCAGCCGTGACGAACATCGTTGATTCGCGCGACACCACCGGCCTGATCCTGACCGCTACCGGCAGCGTGGTTGAAGGTGGCCAGATCACCTACACCGCGACCCTGACCAACCCGGCGCAGACGCCGGTCACCGTCACCCTGTCCAATGGCTCGACCATCACCATCGAAGCCGGCCAGACCACGGGCACCGTCAACGTGCCGACTGCGCCAAACGATGTCTATAACAACGGCGGCACCGTCAGCACCACGATTACCGGTGCTACCGGCGGCAACTTCGAGAACCTGGTGCCAAACACGACACCAGCGACCACCACTGTCACTGACTCCATCGACACCACCAACCTGTCGCTGAGTGCCACTGGCACCGTGGCCGAAGGCGGTTCGATCGTTTACACCGCAATCCTGACCAATCCGGCGGGCACCCCGGTGACCGTGACGCTGAGCAACGGCTCCATCATCACCATCGAAGCCGGCAAAACCACTGGCACCGTAACCGTTCCAGCCCCTGCGGATGACGTCTACAAAGATGCCGGCAAAGTCGAAGTCAGCATCACCGGCACCAGCGGTGGCAATTTCGAGAACCTGGTACCAAGTACCGTTCCAGCCGTCACCGAAGTCACCGACACCATCGACACTTCGACGGTCAAACTGACCGCCGACACCTCGGTTGCTGAAGGCGGCACCGTCACTTACACCGCCACCGTCGGCGCACCGGTCACCGGTTCGCCAGTGACCGTGACCCTGACCAACGGTCAGACCATCACCATCGAAGTCGGCAAAACCACCGGCACCGTGACCACCACCGCACCGAACGATGCGCTGACCGGCAACCCGCCGCTGACCAATGCCATCACCGACGTCACTGGCGGTAACTACGAAAACCTCGTCGCCGACAAAACTCCGGTTTCGACCACCGTTACCGATACCGTCGACACCACCAATCTGTCGCTGAGCGCCACCGGTACCGTCGCCGAGGGTGGTTCGATCGTCTACACCGCGACCCTGACCAACGCTGCCGGTTCGCCGGTCACCGTGACCCTGAGCAACGGCGCCGTGATCACCATCGAGGCCGGTAAAACTACCGGCACCGTGACCGTTCCGGCGCCTGCCGATGACGTCTATAAAGACGCAGGCAAAGTGGAAGTCAGCATTACCGGAACCAGCGGTGGCAATTTCGAGAACCTCGTTCCGAGCACCGTGCCGGCCGTCACCGAAGTGACCGACACCATCGATACTTCGACCGTCAAACTGTCCGCTGACACTTCGGTCGCCGAGGGCGGCACGGTGACTTACATCGCTACGGTTGGTGCACCCGTGACCGGTTCGCCGGTTATCGTGACTCTGGCCAACGGTCAGTCCATCACCATCGAAGTCGGCAAGACCACCGGCACCGTGACCACCACCGCGCCGAACGATGCGTTGAACGGTCAGGCACCGCTGAGCAACTCGATCACTGGCGTGAGCGGTGGCAACTACGAAAACCTCGTCGCCGACAAAACCCCGGTTTCGACCACCGTTACCGACACCATTGACACCACCAACCTGTCGCTGAGTGCCACTGGCTCCGTCGCTGAAGGCGGTTCGATCGTTTACACCGCAACGTTGACCAATCCGGCCGGCACCCCGGTGACCGTGACGTTGAGCAACGGCTCTGTCATTACCATCGAAGCCGGCAAAACCACCGGTACCGTGACCGTTCCGGCGCCTGCCGATGACGTCTATAAAGACGCCGGCAAAGTGGAGGTCAGCATTACCGGAACCAGCGGTGGCAATTTCGAGAACCTCGTTCCGAGCACCGTGCCGGCAGTCACCGAAGTGACCGACACCATCGATACTTCGACCGTCAAACTGACCGCCGATAACTCGGTGGCCGAGGGCGGCACCGTCACTTACACCGCCACCGTTGGCGCCCCCGTGACCGGTTCGCCGGTTGTCGTGACTCTGGCGAACGGCCAGACCATCACCATCGAAGTGGGTAAAACCACCGGCACCGTGACCACCACCGCGCCGAACGATGCGTTGAACGGTCACGAACCGCTGACTAACTCGATCACCGGCGTCACCGGCGGCAACTACGAAAACCTGGTTGCCGACAAGACTCCAGTCAGCACCACCGTTACCGACACCGTCGACACCACCAACCTGTCGCTCAGCGCGACCGGCACCGTCGCTGAAGGCGGCTCGATCATCTACACCGCGACCCTGACCAACCCGGCGGGCACCCCGGTGACCGTGACCTTGAGCAACGGCTCGGTCATCACCATCGAGGCCGGCAAAACCACTGGCACCGTGACTGTTCCAGCCCCGGCTGATGACGTCTACAAAGACGCCGGCAAGGTCGAAGTCACGATCAAGGATGCGTCCGGCGGCAACTTCGAAAATCTGGTACCGAGCACCGTCCCGGCCGTGACCGAAGTCACCGACACCATCGATACCTCTACCGTGAAGCTCAGCGCCGATACTTCGGTGGCTGAAGGTGGCACCGTCACTTACACCGCCACCGTCGTGCGCCGGTCACCGGCTCACCGGTTGTTGTAACCCTGGCCAACGGTCAGACGATCACCATCGAAGTGGGTAAAAACCACCGGCAC
>NZ_JABULD010000285.1:0-3508 GCF_014060985.1 Pseudomonas sp. MD195_PC81_125 | reverse complement strand
GGTCAGGACAAGTTCGAGATCAAGGCAGCTGCGTTCGAGGGCAAGTTCCTCGCAGCTAATCAGATCGACGTACTGGCAACTCTGCCGACCCGTGACGAAGCAATTTCTCAGCTGATGAGCGTGATTCAAGGCGCTACCAGCAAATTGGCTCGTACTCTGGCGGCAATTCGCGACCAGAAAGAAGCTGCCGCAGCCTAAGGCTCGTCGACTTCTCGCGTTTTTTGTTTATTTCGATGGTCGCGTAGGCCGTCCCCCAATTCAGGAATTGAGTCATGTCTCTGACTAACGAACAAATCATCGAAGCAATCGGCCAGAAATCCGTAGTGGAAATCGTTGAGCTGATCAAAGCGATGGAAGAAACCTTCGGCGTTACCGCTGCTGCCGCTTCGGCTGGCCCAGCTGTAGCTGCTGCTGCTGTTGAAGAGCAAACCGAGTTCAACGTTGTTCTGGTTGAAGCCGGCGAGAAGAAAGTAAACGTGATCAAGGCAGTTCGTGAACTGACCGGTCTGGGCCTGAAAGAAGCCAAAGAGAAAGTCGATGGCGCTCCTCAGGTTGTAGCTGAAGGCGTTTCGAAAGAAGCTGCTGAAGACGCTAAGAAGAAGCTGGAAGAAGCAGGCGCTAAAGTCGAGCTGAAATAAGTATCGACTTTGCTCCTCCAGCCCGAGCGTCAAGCGACAGGCTGATGGCTGGTGGCTCTTGCCACCGGCCTTTTTCCGTTATTGGCAGCCGACTGGGTCGGTGCTGATAAAGGCGCTGTAACCACCCGATGCGGTGGCGCAAACCATGGGGTTTGCACGATTTTCTGGCTGCTCCCGTCGGGAGGGGCCAAACAAGCAGGTGACCAAGCTGGGGAACGCTGATGGCTTACTCATATACTGAGAAAAAACGTATCCGCAAGGACTTTAGCAAGTTGCCGGACGTCATGGATGTGCCGTACCTCCTGGCCATCCAGCTGGATTCGTATCGTGAATTCTTGCAAGCGGGAGCGACTAAAGATCAGTTCCGCGACGTGGGCCTGCATGCGGCCTTCAAATCCGTTTTCCCGATCATCAGCTACTCCGGCAATGCTGCGCTGGAGTACGTCGGTTATCGCTTGGGCGAACCGGCATTTGATGTCAAAGAATGCGTATTGCGCGGTGTAACTTTCGCCGTACCTTTGCGGGTAAAAGTGCGCCTGATCATTTTCGACAAAGAATCGTCGAACAAAGCGATCAAGGACATCAAAGAGCAAGAAGTCTACATGGGCGAAATCCCATTGATGACTGAGAACGGTACCTTCGTAATCAACGGTACCGAGCGTGTTATCGTTTCCCAGCTGCACCGTTCCCCGGGCGTGTTCTTCGACCACGACCGCGGCAAGACGCACAGCTCCGGTAAACTGCTGTACTCCGCGCGCATCATTCCTTACCGCGGTTCGTGGCTGGATTTCGAGTTCGACCCGAAAGACTGCGTATTCGTGCGTATCGACCGTCGTCGCAAGCTGCCGGCCTCGGTACTGCTGCGCGCGCTCGGCTACACCACCGAAGAAGTGCTGGACGCGTTCTACACCACCAACGTATTCCACGTTAAAGGCGAAGGCCTGAGCCTGGAACTGGTGCCTCAGCGTCTGCGCGGTGAAGTGGCTGTCCTCGATATCCAGGATGATAAAGGCAAGGTGATTGTAGAGCAGGGCCGTCGTATTACTGCCCGCCACATCAACCAGCTGGAAAAAGCCGGGATCAAAGAGCTGGACGTGCCTCTGGACTACGTTCTGGGCCGCACTACCGCCAAGGTCATCGTGCATCCGGCTACCGGCGAAATCCTGGCAGAGTGCAACACCGAGCTGTCGACCGAAGTCCTGGCGAAAATTGCCAAGGCGGGCGTTGTTCGCATTGAAACTCTGTACACCAACGACATCGACTGCGGTCCGTTCATCTCCGACACGCTGAAGATCGACTCCACCAGCAACCAATTGGAAGCGCTGGTCGAAATCTATCGCATGATGCGTCCAGGCGAGCCGCCAACTAAAGACGCTGCCGAAACCCTGTTCAACAACCTGTTCTTCAGCCCTGAGCGCTATGACCTGTCTGCGGTCGGCCGGATGAAGTTCAACCGTCGTATCGGTCGTACCGAAATCGAAGGTTCGGGCGTGCTGTGCAAGGAAGACATCGTCGCGGTCCTGAAGACTCTGGTCGACATCCGTAACGGTAAAGGCATTGTCGATGACATCGACCACCTGGGTAACCGTCGTGTTCGCTGCGTAGGCGAAATGGCCGAGAACCAGTTCCGCGTTGGCCTGGTACGTGTTGAGCGTGCGGTCAAAGAGCGTCTGTCGATGGCTGAAAGCGAAGGCCTGATGCCGCAAGACCTGATCAACGCCAAGCCAGTGGCTGCGGCGGTGAAGGAGTTCTTCGGTTCCAGCCAGCTCTCGCAGTTCATGGACCAGAACAACCCGCTGTCCGAGATCACCCACAAGCGTCGTGTCTCTGCACTCGGCCCTGGCGGTCTGACTCGTGAGCGTGCAGGCTTCGAAGTTCGTGACGTACACCCGACTCACTACGGTCGTGTCTGCCCGATTGAAACGCCGGAAGGTCCGAACATCGGTCTGATCAACTCCCTGGCTGCTTACGCCCGCACCAACCAGTACGGCTTCCTGGAAAGCCCGTACCGTGTGGTGAAAGAGGGTGTGGTCACCGACGAGATCGTGTTCCTGTCCGCCATTGAAGAAGCCGATCACGTGATCGCGCAGGCTTCGGCGACCATGAACGAGCAGAAAGTCCTGATCGACGAACTGGTAGCCGTACGTCACCTGAACGAATTCACCGTCAAGGCGCCGGAAGACGTCACCCTGATGGACGTTTCGCCGAAGCAGGTAGTTTCGGTTGCAGCGTCGCTGATTCCGTTCCTCGAGCACGACGACGCCAACCGTGCGTTGATGGGTTCGAACATGCAGCGTCAAGCTGTACCAACCCTGCGCGCTGACAAGCCGCTGGTAGGTACCGGCATGGAACGTAACGTGGCTCGCGACTCCGGCGTTTGCGTCGTGGCTCGTCGTGGCGGCGTGATCGACTCCGTTGATGCCAGCCGTATCGTGGTTCGTGTTGCTGATGATGAAGTTGAAACCGGTGAAGCCGGTGTCGACATCTACAACCTGACCAAATACACCCGCTCGAACCAGAACACCTGCATCAACCAGCGCCCGCTGGTGAGCAAGGGTGATCGTGTTCAGCGTAGCGACATCATGGCTGACGGCCCGTCCACCGACATGGGTGAACTGGCGCTGGGTCAGAACATGCGCATCGCGTTCATGGCCTGGAACGGCTTCAACTTCGAAGACTCCATCTGCCTGTCCGAGCGTGTGGTTCAGGAAGACCGCTTCACCACGATTCACATTCAGGAACTGACCTGTGTGGCGCGTGACACCAAGCTTGGCCCAGAGGAAATCACTGCGGACATCCCGAACGTGGGTGAGGCTGCACTGAACAAGCTGGACGAAGCCGGTATCGTTTACGTAGGTGCTGAAGTAGGC
>NZ_JABULD010000394.1:0-15303 GCF_014060985.1 Pseudomonas sp. MD195_PC81_125 | reverse complement strand
CTCGGCCTATTACTGGCTGCCGAAGTGGACCGGGCACATGTACGACGAAACCCTCGGCAAGCTGCACTTCTGGCTGTCATTCGTCGGCATGAACCTGACCTTCTTCCCGATGCACTTCGTGGGACTGGCGGGAATGCCGCGACGGATTCCGGACTACAACCTGCAGTTCGCCGACTTCAACATGGTCTCCTCGATCGGCGCGTTCATGTTCGGTGCCACGCAGATCTTCTTCCTGTTCATCGTGATCAAGACCATTCGTGGCGGCGCGCCAGCCCCGGCCAAGCCATGGGATGGCGCCGAAGGTCTGGAATGGAGCGTGCCGTCACCGGCGCCATATCACACCTTTACCACGCCGCCGGAAGTGAAATGAACACCTCCTCTGCTGGCTCATCCCTTGTGGCGAGGGGATTCATCCCCG
This sequence comes from Pseudomonas sp. MD195_PC81_125, assembly GCF_014060985.1. Lineage (NCBI taxonomy): Bacteria > Pseudomonadati > Pseudomonadota > Gammaproteobacteria > Pseudomonadales > Pseudomonadaceae > Pseudomonas > Pseudomonas sp. MD195_PC81_125. Next base: position 14,885 of record NZ_JABULD010000394.1, on the reverse strand, counting down.
ATGGGCTGCGAAGCAGCCCCAAAACTTGCAATCGAGGTGTATCAAGCACACCGCATATGCGGGCTTTACGACTGCTGCGCAGCCGGTCGGGGATGAATCCCCTCACCACAAAGGTATTGCCAGGCAAAAGTGATCACCGGGAAGGTTGGAACCATGGCTGACTCGATCTCGATGAAGAAACTGGTCACCCGCCTGCTCGGCGTGGTGGTGGCGATGTTTGTCTTCGGCTTTGCCCTGGTGCCGATCTACGACGTGATGTGCAAGGCCTTCGGCATCAATGGCAAAACTGCCGGGCAGTACGAGGGCGAGCAGGTGGTGGACAGTTCGCGGCAAGTGCGCGTGCAGTTTCTGTCGACCAACAACATCGACATGCCGTGGGAGTTCTACCCCAAACACGATGAGTTGACCGCCAACCCCGGCGCGGTCAACGAGATGATTTTCGTCGCGCGCAATCCCACCGATAAACCGATGAGTGCGCAAGCCGTGCCGAGCATCGCGCCAAGCAATGCGGCAGCGTATTTCCACAAAACCGAATGCTTTTGCTTTACCCAGCAGGTGCTGCAGCCCGGTCAGCAGATCGAGATGCCGGTACGTTTCATCGTTGACCGCGACATGCCCAAGGACGTGAAGCACCTGACGCTGTCCTACACGCTGTTCGATATCACCGCCCGACATCCTCCGGTGGCTGCAAACACTGGCGGTTAAGCGTGCCCGATAAGGAGAACAATAAATGGCAACTCATGAGCACTATTACGTTCCGGCCCAGAGCAAATGGCCGATCGTCGCCACGGTGGGGATGTTCGTCACCGTGTACGGCCTGGCGACCTGGTTCAACGATCTGAAGGCCGCGCGCCCTGAATCCCACGGGCCACTGATCTTTTTCGTCGGCGGACTGTTGCTGGCGTACATGCTGTTCGGCTGGTTCGGCGCGGTGATCAAGGAAAGTCGCGCCGGGCTGTACAGCCCGCAGCTCGATCGCTCGTTCCGCTGGGGCATGAGTTGGTTCATCTTTTCCGAGGTGATGTTCTTCATCGCCTTCTTCGGTGCGCTGTTCTACGTGCGGCACATTTCCGGCCCGGCGCTGGGGGGCGAAGGGCCGAAGGGCATCGCCCACATGCTCTGGCCGAACTTCCAGTTCACCTGGCCGCTATTGCACACGCCTGACCCGAAACTGTTCCCGCCGCCCAAAGAAGTCATCAGCCCGTGGGGCCTGCCGCTGATCAACACGATTCTGCTGGTCAGCTCCAGTGTGACCATCACCATCGCCCACCATGCCTTGAAGAAGGGCCATCGCGGCGCACTGAAAATCTGGCTGGCGATCACTGTGCTGCTGGGCTGCGGCTTCCTTGCCTTGCAGGCCGAGGAATACATGCACGCCTACCACGAACTGGGCCTGACCCTGGGCTCGGGCATCTACGGCGCGACGTTCTTCATGCTCACCGGTTTCCACGGTGCCCACGTGACCATCGGCACGATCATTCTGTTCGTGATGCTGATGCGCATCATGAAGGGCCATTTCGATGCCGAGCATCAGTTCGGCTTCGAGGCGGCGAGCTGGTACTGGCACTTCGTCGATGTGGTGTGGATCGGCTTGTTCATCTTCGTTTATGTGCTTTGAGCACTGATCACCAAGGCGCGTGCGACACCAGTTGGCCGCTGTAGAAGCCCCAGGCAATCAAGCCGACGGTGGCAGCGGCCAGGGCCACCCGAACACTCAAGGCGATCACCAGACGATTGGAGCTGCTGTCGTCCTTGACCAGGAAAAACAGGCCGCTGAACAGGCTGATCACCGTGGCAATCAGCAGCACGACAATGGCTGCTTTGAGCATGGGAAGAACTCCGGGGGACAGGCGATGCAGTTGAGTATAGCGATCGCGACGACTGCCTTTATGGCGCGGCCATGAAGCGCTTCCGCCCGGGCGTGATACCGACCGTGGTGGTGGCGCTGTTGCTGCCGTTGCTGGTGTCGCTGGGCTTCTGGCAACTGGGACGGGGCGCGGAGAAAACCGCCCTGCTCGCCAGTTATGCCGAGCGTCGCGCAGCCGAGCCGATGGCCAGCAGCGAATTGCTGCACAGCGCCGACCCGGCCTTTCGCCGCGTTCATCTATATGGTCAGTTCGATAGCGCTCACAGCCTGTTGCTGGACAACCGTCAGCGTAACGGCAAGGTTGGCATCGAGTTGCTGCAACCGTTTCAGGATCGGGCCAGCGGCCTGTGGCTGCTGGTCAATCGCGGCTGGCTGTCGTGGCCGGACCGTCGGGTAACGCCGCAATTCTCCACCCCCGTCGATGCCGTGAGTCTGGACGCCTGGGTGTACGTCGCCCCCGGCGCGACCTTCCAGTTGCACGCCGACCCGGCCAGCAGCACCTGGCCGCAAACCGTCACCGCCGTGGAGCCGGCCAAACTGTGGCAAACCCTCGATCGCGAGGGCTTCGCCTATGAACTGCGCGCCGAACCCGGTCCCGCCAGTTACGAGGCCGACTGGCCGGTCGTGGCCATGGGTCCGGAAAAACACCTCGGTTACGCCGTGCAGTGGTTCGCCATGGCCACCGCCCTGCTCGGTCTCTATGTCTATTTGGGCTTGCACAACGCAAAGGAGAACCACCATGGGAACGGCCATGAATCCACCCAGCATGTCTGAGGCGAAAACCCCGACCACCCGCCGCCGTGGACGGATCCAGCTGTTGCTGATTGTGCTCGGCGTAGTGGGCCCGATGATCCTTGCCACCGGCATGTACAAATTGCAGTTCTGGGTGCCGGAAGGTCGCAGCTATCACGGCGAACTGATCGGCAACGGCCAGACCCGCGCCGACCTCGGCGTGCAGGCCGATGAGCAGCGCTGGCAGATGCTGGTGACCGCGCCGAAAGATTGCGCAGTGGACTGTCAGCAACTGGTGTACCTCGCCCGGCAGATTCAGATCGGTCTCGGTCGCGATGCCGGACGCGCCAGCCATGCCCTCGCCACTGCCCAACCATTGAGCAGCGACTACGAAGCAAAACTGAGCCGCGAATACCCGCAACTGCAACGCTACCCGCTGGACACCGCAGCGTTGAGCAAAGCCACTGGCGACAAGGCCGTGCCGCAGCTGTGGATCATCGACCCGCACGGCAATCTCGTACTGCGCTACGACCCGAGCGTGAAGGGCAAGGATCTGCTCAACGACCTGCGCCACCTGCTGAAACTGTCGAACATCGGATAAGGCATCGTCATGGCCAAACCTGGATTTCGCCTCGCGCTGTTTGCCACCCTGCTGGCACTGATCGTCGTGCTGCTCGGCGCCTACACCCGCCTGACCCACGCCGGCCTGGGCTGTCCGGACTGGCCGGGCTGCTACGGCTTTATCAGCGTGCCGAAAAGCGAAGCCCAACTGGCCCATGCCGAACTGCATTACCCCGACTCGCCAGTGGTCGCGCACAAGGGCTGGAACGAGATGATCCACCGCTACTTCGCCGGCACCCTCGGCCTGCTGATTTCGGTATTGGCAGGACGGGCGTGGGTCAATCGTCGTCATCCCGGGCAACCGCTGAAACTGCCACTGTTTCTGCTGGCGGTGGTGTTCGCCCAGGCGGCATTCGGCATGTGGACGGTCACGCTCAAGCTCTGGCCGCAAGTGGTCACCGGGCATTTGCTTGGCGGTTTTGCGACCTTGAGTCTACTGTTCCTGCTGACCTTGCGCCTGTCCGGCGTGCTGCCGGCGCTGAGCGTGCCCAAGCGCTTGCAGTATTGGGCGACGGCGGGGTTGTTGCTGGTGATCGGCCAGATTGCTCTCGGCGGCTGGGTCAGCTCCAACTACGCGGCGGTGGCCTGCATCGACTTTCCGACCTGCCACGGCCAATGGCTGCCGCCGGCGGACTTTGCCAACGGCTTTCACCTGACCCAGCACATCGGCCCGAACTACCTCGGCGGGCAACTCGACAGCGATGCGCGCACGGCGATTCACCTGACTCACCGTATCGGTGCCCTGCTGGTGACCTTGGTGCTGCTCGGTCTGGCCTGGCAACTGAAAGCCGTCGGCATGACCCGGCTCGCCGGACTGGTGCTGATCGCCCTCGGCGTACAGATCACCCTTGGCATCAGCAACGTGCTGTTCCATCTGCCGCTGCCGGTGGCCGTGGCCCACAACGCCGGTGGCGCCGCGCTGCTGCTGACCATGGTGCTGGTCAATTACCACGCGCGCACCAGTCTGATTCGGGTCAAACAGCCGATGTTGGCGCACTGGCGTCTGAGCCCGCGTAAACATTCGGCTGCGCCCATCACGATAAAAGGAGAAACGCCATGGCGCTTCTGATCGGCGAACGTCCCGCGCAAGCGCTGTGGCGTGACTATCTGGAGCTGACCAAGCCGAAAGTGGTGGTGCTGATGCTGATCACCTCGCTGGTCGGCATGTTCCTCGCGACCCGCGCCGGGGTGCCATGGACGGTGCTGGTGTTCGGCAACCTGGGGATTGCGTTGTGTGCCGGCGGCGCGGCGGCGGTCAACCATGTGGTGGACCGGCGCATCGACGCGGTGATGGCGCGCACGCACAAACGACCGTTGGCCGAGGGCCGGGTTTCACCGGCGGCGGCGCTGACCTTTGCGCTGGTGCTGGCGCTGCTCGGGCAGGCGATGCTGCTGACGTTCACCAATGCACTGACCGCGTGGCTGACCCTCGCTTCGTTACTCGGCTACGCGGTGATCTACACCGGCTTCCTCAAACGCGCGACGCCTCAGAACATCGTCATCGGCGGCCTCGCCGGCGCCGCCCCACCGCTGCTCGGCTGGACCGCCGCCACCGGCCATGTCAGCGCCGAACCGTTGCTGCTGGTGCTGATCATCTTCGCCTGGACGCCGCCGCACTTCTGGGCGCTGGCAATCCATCGCAAGGAGGAATACGCCAAGGCCGACATTCCGATGCTGCCGGTGACCCACGGCGAGCACTACACGAAGGTGCATATTCTGCTGTACACCTTCGCCCTGCTCGCGGTGAGCCTGCTGCCATACGTGATCCACATGAGCGGCGTGCTCTACCTGATCTGCGCCCTCGCCCTCGGCGCAAGGTTTCTGCAATGGGCCGTGGTGCTGTACCGTGGCACTCGGCCGCACGCGGCGATCAACACCTTCAAGTACTCTATTTATTACTTGTTCCTGTTGTTCATCGCCCTGCTCGTAGACCACTACTTACTGTTGAACCTATGACTCGAACCCAGAAAACCGTCTTCATCCTCGTCGCCGTGATCGCGCTGATCCTGGGACTGACCGTCAACAAAGTACTCAGCGGCAAGGGCCAGGGCGACCCCACCGCGCTGATCGACGCCGGCATCATCCTGCTGCCGCAGAGCCGCACCCTGCCGGGCGTGACCATGACCAATCAGGACGGCCAACCGGTCGCCATCGACGAGTTGAAAGGCAAATGGAGCCTGCTGTTCTTCGGCTACACCTTCTGCCCGGACATCTGCCCGACCACCCTCGCCCAACTGCGCCAGATCAAGAGCGAGTTGCCCAAGGATGCTGTGGATAAATTGCAGATCGTGCTGGTCAGCGTCGACCCGAACCGCGACAACCCGCAGCAGCTGAAGCAGTACCTGGGCTACTTCGATCCGCAGTTTGTGGGACTGACGCCGAAGTCGATCGAAGAGCTGCAGAAAGTCGCGAATGCGGTGAGTATTCCGTTCATTCCGGCCGACACCAGCAAGCCGAATTACACGGTGGATCACAGCGGCAATCTCGCGGTGATCGGCCCGGACGGCACGCAACGCGGGTTCATCCGGGCGCCGCTGAACAACGCCAAACTGGTGGCGCAGCTGCCAGTAATGCTCAACCGCAAATAATGCAGTACCTGCAGGGGTAAACATTTCTCTGTAGGAGCTGCCGAAGGCTGCGATCTTTTGCTCTGATCTTCAACAGCAAGATCAAAAGATCGCAGCCTCGTTCCACTCGACAGCTCCTACAGGGGAATTTGCCCCATAAAAAAGGCGATCCCGAGGGATCGCCTTTTTATTACGCCTGTCCCGTCCTGTATCAGAACGCCGGCAATACCGCGCCTTTGTACTTCTCGGTGATGAATTTCTTCACTTCCGGGCTGTGCAGCGCAGCGGCCAGTTTCTGCATCGCGTCGCTGTCCTTGTTGTCCGCACGGGACACCAGGATGTTCACGTACGGCGAGTCGTTGCCTTCGATCACCAGCGCATCCTTGGACGGATCGAGCTTGGCTTCCAGCGCGTAGTTGGTGTTGATCAGCGCCAGATCGACCTGGGTCAGCACGCGCGGGATGGTCGCGGCTTCCAGTTCACGGATTTTCAGGTCTTTCGAGTTCTGCGCGATGTCTTTCGGGGTCGACAGAATGTTGGTCGGATCTTTCAGGGTGATCAGGCCAGCCTTGGCCAGCAGCAACAGCGCACGGCCGCCGTTGGTGGCGTCGTTCGGAATCACCACGTTGGCGCCGCTTGGCAGGTCCTTCAGATCCTTGATCTTGTTCGAGTACGCGCCCAGCGGCTCCAGGTGCACGCCGGTCACCGCCACCAGGCTGGTGCCCTTGGCCTTGTTGAACTCATCGAGGTACGGCTGGTGCTGGAAGAAGTTGGCGTCCAGGCGCTTTTTCGGCCACCTGTACGTTCGGCTGAATGTAGTCGGTGAAGACCTTGACCTTCAGATCCACGCCTTCCTTGGCCAGGGCCGGCTTCACGAACTCGAGGATTTCCGCATGCGGCACCGGGGTGGCGGCAACGGTCAGGGTTTCAGCGTGGGCCGAAAAAGCGGCTACGGCAGCGAAAGCAGCGATCAGTTTTTTCATTCAGCTAACTCCTTTTCAAAGCGCCCGTGTGGCGCCTGCCAGCGAATGGCCGGCTCATCTCTTGATTACAAAAACCGGTTATTTGCGCGAGAAATGCACGACCAGACGGTCGCCCACCATTTGCAGCACTTGTACCAGAATCAGCAGCAACACCACGGTGACGATCATCACGTCAGTCTGGAAACGCTGGTAGCCGAAACGGATCGCCAGGTCACCCAGACCACCGGCGCCGACCACACCGGCCATCGCCGTGTAGGACACCAGAGTAATCGCAGTCACCGTAATCGCGGCGAAGATGCCTGGACGGGCCTCAGGCAGCAAGGCGTTCATGATGATCTGCCGGGTGGTCGCACCCATCGATTGAGTGGCTTCGATGATGCCGCGATCGACTTCACGCAGCGCGGTTTCCACCAGACGCGCGAAGAACGGGGTCGCACCCACCACCAGCGGCGGAATCGCACCGGCCACGCCCAGCGAAGTGCCGGTGATCAGCACGGTGAACGGAATCATCACGATCAGCAGAATGATGAACGGCAAGGAACGCAGGATGTTCACCGCCAACGACATGAAGGCATAGAGGCCACGGTTTTCCAGCAACTGCCGCGGGCTGCAGAGAAACAGCAGCACACCCAGCGGCAGGCCGAGCAATACGGTGAACAGCAGCGAACCACCGAGCATCAGCAGGGTGTCGCCCGTGGCCAGCCAGATTTCCAGCCAATCGATGTTTTCGAAGAAAGCCTTGAGCATTTCCATTAACGCAGCACCTCCATATGAACGTCAGCGGCGGTGAAGCGGGCAAAGGCCGCCTCCATGTCGCCACCGGTGACGGCGAGGGTCAACTGCCCGTACGGAATGTCTTTGATGCGGTCGATGCGACCGGCAAGGATGCTGTAGTCGACCCCGGTTTCCCGGGCAACGGTACCGAGCAACGGCGCGTAGGTCGCTTCGCCCTGGAAGGTCAGACGCACGATGCGACCCGGCACATGAGCGAAGTCATCGCGCTGTTCGCTTTCGTCGATCTGCTCGCTTTCCTGGACGAAACGCTTGGTGGTCGGGTGCTGCGGATGCAGGAACACATCGGCCACCGAACCTTGCTCGACGATCACCCCGGCGTCCATCACCGCGACCTGATCGCAGACGCGACGGATCACGTCCATCTCGTGGGTGATCAGGACGATGGTCAGTTTCAGCTCACGGTTGATCTCGGCCAGCAGTTGCAGGACCGAGGCGGTGGTCTGCGGGTCGAGGGCGCTGGTGGCCTCGTCGCACAGCAGAATCTTCGGCTTGGTCGCCAGGGCGCGGGCGATGCCGACGCGCTGTTTCTGGCCGCCGGACAGCTGCGCCGGGTATTTCCTGGCGTGATCGGACAGACCGACCCGCGCCAGCAATTCGGCGACGCGCTGATTGATCTCGCTGCTCGACAGTTCGCCGGCCAGGGTCAGCGGCAGCGCGACGTTGTCGGCCACGGTCTTGGAGGCAAGCAGGTTGAAGTGCTGGAAGATCATCCCGACTTGCTGGCGAAAACGGCGCAGGCCGTTGGCGTCCAGCGCGGTGACTTCTTCGCCGTCGACGATGATCTTGCCGCCGCTGGAGTCTTCCAGGCGATTGATCAGACGCAGCAGGGTACTTTTTCCCGCACCGGAATGGCCGATCAGGCCGAAGACCTGACCGTTTTCAATCGAAAGACTGGTCGGGTGCAGGGCGGGGATGTCCTTACCGGCGACGCGGTAAGTTTTGTGGACGTTTTGAAACTCGATCACGTAGCGAACCTTGTGGGGCGCGTTAGAAAAGGATCAGCGGTTAGCCGGGCGCGCATTTTAGCCTGTCCGTATAGAGGTTCTTAGCATTTATTTCGCAATTAACCTTCGATTTGGCAATAACAAGATCAAAGGTCATAAAAAAGGAACGCCCGTTCCTGCTCATTGGTCACTAGTTAAGCGACTTGAAACCCTGGGTAACCGTGCCCGGAAACGCTCAAGAGTCCCCGTTGAAACGGGGTCAACCGAGGAGTTTACGTCTGATGAGCAGCAAGAAACCTACCACCGACAAAAGCCAGCTGGCCGGAACCGATACCAAGGATCGCGCCAACACCAACGCCAAACTCGACAGCCTGGAGAAGTTTCGCTCCGACGCTACCGGCCAGGCCCTGCGCACCAATCAGGGGGTGAAGGTCGCCGATAACCAGAACACCCTCAAGGCCGGCCCGCGGGGGCCGTCGTTGCTGGAAGACTTCATCATGCGTGAGAAAATCACGCACTTTGACCATGAACGCATTCCGGAGCGCATCGTCCATGCCCGCGGCACCGGCGCGCATGGTTTCTTTCAGGCCTACGAGAACCATTCGGCGCTGACCAAGGCCGGTTTCCTGCAGGACCCAGGGAAAAAGACGCCGGTGTTCGTGCGCTTTTCCACGGTGCAGGGACCACGCGGCTCCGGCGATACCGTGCGTGACGTGCGCGGTTTCGCGGTGAAGTTCTTCACCGACGAGGGCAACTTCGACCTGGTCGGCAACAACATGCCGGTGTTCTTCATTCAGGACGCGATCAAGTTTCCCGACTTCGTCCACGCGGTGAAGCCCGAGCCGCACAATGAGATCCCCACCGGCGGTTCGGCCCACGACACCTTCTGGGACTTCGTTTCGCTGGTGCCGGAATCGGCGCACATGGTGATCTGGGCCATGTCCGACCGGGCGATTCCGAAAAGCCTGCGCAGCATGCAGGGCTTTGGCGTGCACACCTTCCGCCTGATCAATGCCGAGGGCAAATCGCGCTTCGTCAAATTCCACTGGCGCCCGACCGCCGGCACCTGCTCGCTGGTGTGGGACGAGGCGCAGAAGCTCGCCGGTAAAGACACCGACTATCACCGTCGCGATCTGTGGGAAGCCATCGAGATGGGCGACTATCCGGAGTGGGAGCTGGGCGTGCAGATCATCGAGGAGGAAAACGAACACGACTTCGATTTCGACATCCTCGACCCGACCAAGCTGATCCCCGAAGAAATCGTGCCGATCACCCCGCTGGGCAAGATGACCCTGAACCGCAACCCGGACAACTTCTTCGCCGAGACCGAGCAGGTCGCGTTTTGCCCGGGCCACATCGTGCCGGGAATCGACTTCTCCAATGACCCGCTGCTGCAAGGCCGGCTGTTTTCCTACACCGATACGCAAATCAGCCGACTCGGTGGGCCGAACTTTCATGAACTGCCAATCAACCGCCCGGTGGCGCCATTCCACAACGGCCAGCGCGACGCGCAGCACCGCACAGTGATCGACAAGGGTCGCGCGTCCTACGAACCGAACTCGATCGATGGCGGCTGGCCGAAAGAAACCCCGCCAGCCGCGCAAGACGGCGGCTTCGAGAGCTACCCGGAACGCATCGACGCGAACAAGATCCGTCAGCGCAGCGAGTCGTTCAGCGATCACTTTTCCCAGGCGCGGCTGTTCTTCAACAGCATGAGTGAGCACGAAAAGGAACACATCATCGCCGCTTACAGCTTCGAGCTGGGCAAGGTCGAACGTGAGTTCATCCGTGCACGGCAGGTGAACGAAATTCTCGCCAACATTGACCTGGAATTGGCCAAGCGCGTGGCGGCCAACCTCGGGTTACCGGCGCCGAGCAAAGGCACGGTCGAGGTGCGCAAGACTTCGTTCGATCATTCCCCGGCGCTGAGCCAGGCCAACTTGCTGCCAGAGGACATCAAAACCCGCAAAGTGGCGATTCTTGCCGCTAACGGCGTCGATGGTGCGGCGATTGATGCGATGAAAAAGGCTTTGGCGGCTGAAGGCGCACACGCCAAGCTGCTCGGCCCGACGTCGGCACCGGTGAAGACTGCCGACGGCAAAGCCCTGCCAGTGGACGCATCAATGGAAGGCATGCCTTCAGTGATCTTCGATGCGGTATTCGTGCCCGGTGGCGCGGCGTCGATCAAGGCGTTGAGTGGCGACGGCGTGGCGCTGCATTATCTGCTGGAGGCGTACAAGCACCTGAAGGCGATTGCGCTGCACGGCGATGCCAAGCAGTTGCAGGATCTGCTGAAGCTGGAGGCGGATGCAGGGTTGCTGCAGGGCAAGGATGTGCCGGGATTGACCAAGCCGTTCTTTGCGGCGATCGGGCAGCATCGGGTCTGGGCGCGGGAGTCTAAGGCCAAGGCCATTCCAGCCTAAAGCAAAAGATCGCAGCCTTCGGCAGCTCCTACAGGGTTTACTTGCACCTGTAGGAGCTGCCGGAGGCTGCGATCTTTTAGGGTTTGGCTGGAATCAAGACCATCTGCGCCGGCACTGTACGCAGGATCTGCTTTTCAATCTTCAGCTCGAAATCCGGATTCAATTTCTTCACACGTTTTTTCAGTAACGTCGCCAGCCAAGGGTAATCCTGGGTCCGCGGCGCCTGAATGCTCACAGCACACTCATAATTCACCACATCGGCGGCGATCGCATCCAGTTGCCGGCGAAGTTTGCGGCTATCGTTGATGTTCAACGCCACCGTGGTGCTTTCGGCAGTCGGATCAATGACCTTGGCTTTCGGTTTGGCTTCGGCCGCCAGCAGCGCCGCTTCGGCTTTTTCCAGCTCGGCTTTGCGGGCTTCGGTGATGGCGCCATTGACGCCACCGGTCAGTGCCGGGGCTTTGGGGCATCAGGGCACGGGGCTCGGCTCAGCGCGGTGGCTGCCGCATTCACATCACCTTTCTGCAATACGATCTGGCTGCGGCGCAAGTAGGCTTCGGCCAGCTGGCGCTGGTATTGCTCAAGGGACTGATCGTTGGGGTTCTGTGCCTGCAAGGCGGCCAATTGGTCTTCGGCGGTGGCCAGTTCGCTGCTGGCCAGGCTTTGCTCCAGCTGTGCGATGGCCGTGGCCCGCGCGTCGGGGGCTTCGGCCACCGGCGGCGTGCTTTGGCAGGCGCCCAGCAGCACGGAAAATGCGACAAGGAGCAGATAACGGGAGGCGAACGGCTTCATTCCTGCGACTCTCTAATTGCGCAAAAAGCGAGCAAGTCTACACCCCTCGACGGGGCAGAACAAAACTCAGCAGAAACAGTGCGGCCGCTGTCACAACGATCGACGGTCCCGCCGGGGTGTCCTTGAACCATGACAGCGCCAGCCCGCCACACACCGCGAGCATGCCCAGCAGGCTCGCGCCCAGCGCCATCTGCTCCGGCGAGCGGGCGTGACGTTGTGCCGCAGCCGCCGGGATGATCAGCAGCGAAGTGATCAGCAACACACCGACGATTTTCATCGCCACCGCGATCACCACCGCAATCAACAGCATCAGCGCCATGCGCAGGCCCGCCACCGGCAGACCTTCGACCTTGGCCAACTCCTCATGCACGGTAATCGCCAGCAGCGGCCGCCACAGTGTCACCAGCAACACCAGCACTGCCGCGCTGCCGCCGAGAATCCACGCCAGGTCGGTCGGACTGATCGCCAGCAGGTCACCGAACAGATAGGCCATCAGGTCAATCCGCACTTCATGCATGAAGCTTAGTACCACCAGGCCGAGAGAGAGCGTGCTCGGTGCAAGAATCCCCAATAGCGTGTCGGAGGCCAGTGGTTGACGCTGCTGCAAGGTCACCAGCAGCACTGCCAGCAGCAGGCAGCCGACGGTCACCGCGACCGTCGGACTGACATCCAGCAGAAAGCCCAAAGCCACGCCGAGCAGCGCGGCGTGGGACAGGGTGTCGCCGAAATAGGCCATGCGCCGCCACACCACAAACGAACCAAGCGGCCCGGCGACCACCGCCAGTGCCAGACCTGCAAGCAGGGCATACAACAGAAAATCAGCCATGCTTGCAGTGGTCTCCGTGAACGTGGGTGTGGCCCGCACCGGGCGCCTTGACCACCGAACCGTGCAGGTCATGGGCGTGGTCGTGATGGTGGTGATAGATCGCCAGACTCGGCGCATTCTTGCCGAACAGCTCGACGAACGCCGGATCGCCGCTGACTTGCTCGGGATGCCCCGAGCAGCAGACGTGGCGATTCAGGCACACCACCTGATCGGTGGTGCTCATGACAAGGTGCAAATCGTGGGACACCATCAGCACGCCGCAGCCGTGACGGTCACGCAGGCGGGTGATCAGGCTGTAGAGCTCGGCTTGCCCGGCGACATCGACGCCTTGCACCGGCTCGTCCAGCACCAGCAACTCCGGCTCACGCAGCAGCGCCCGGGCCAGCAACACACGCTGCATCTCACCACCGGAAACACTTTGCACCGGGCTGTCGATGACGTGTTCGGCACCGACTTCTTTCAGCGCCGCCAATGCACGCGGGCGGTCTACACCGGGCACCAGGCGCAGGAAGCGCAACACTGACAGCGGCAAGGTCGGGTCGACGTGCAGCTTTTGCGGCATGTAGCCAACGCGCAGTTTCGGCTTGCGCCAGACGCTGCCGCTGTCCGGCTTCAGCAGCCCGAGTACGGCGCGCACGAGCGTGGTCTTGCCGGCGCCGTTGGGGCCGATCAGGGTGACGATCTGCCCCGGCTCGACGCTCAGCTCGATGTTGTCGAGCACGGTCTGCCCGGCAAACGTGACAGCAACGTGCTGAAGACGGATCAACGGGTTGCTCATCAAGCCCCCTGGCAACCGGCGCACAGGCCGACCACTTCGACGGTCTGCGCTTCGACAATGAACCCGACGTCTTTGGCGCTGTGGATAATCGCGTCGCTGATGGCTTTCTGTTCCAGCTCGATCGCGGCGTGGCACTCGCGGCAGATCAGGAACTGGCCCTGATGCGCATGCTCCGGATGCACACAGCCAACGAAGGCGTTGAGTGAAGAGATGCGGTGCACCAGGCCGTTTTCCAGCAGGAAATCCAGCGCGCGGTAAACGGTTGGCGGCGCGGCGCGACGGCCGTCCTGTTCGCTCAGTACCGCAAGAATGTCGTAGGCGCCCAGCGGCTTGTGGCTCTGCCATACCAGTTCCAGCACCCGCCGGCGCAGCGCAGTCAGGCGCAGGCCTTTCTGGGCGCACAAGGTATCGGCCTCGGTCAGTGCGCTGTGCACGCAATGAGAGTGGTCGTGGGGACGGCTGGCAATCGGTGTAATAGGCATGGGCGGCGACGAGTTTTGATAGAGACGTTATTATGTTACCCGTTCTCGCCTCCTTGAGTGGTCATCGTGTCCCGACTTTTTTTCTGTTTTTTGTGGCTTTTGTCGCCAGTTTTTCTGCTGATCGGTTCGGCTCAGGCCGAGGTCAAGGTTCTCACCAGCATCAAACCGTTGCAGTTGATCGCTGCAGCGGTCCAGGACGGTGTGGCCATCCCGGAAGTGCTGCTGCCGCCGGGTGCTTCGCCGCATAACTACGCACTACGCCCGTCCGACGTGCGCAAGGTGCAATCGGTGGACCTTTTGTACTGGATCGGCCCGGACATGGAAGGTTTCCTGCCGCGTGTGCTCAGCGGTCGAACGCTGCCAAGCGTGGCCGTGCAGGATCTGCCGGGCATGAAACTGCGCCGCTTCGCCGAAGACAGCCACTCCCACGCCGAAGACGCCGACGAGCATGATCACGATCATCGTCCGGGTACGCTGGACGCGCATTTGTGGCTATCGCCGGTCAACGCCCGAGTCATTGCCGGGAAAATGGCTGCCGACCTCAGTGCTGCCGATCCGGCCAACGCCGAACGCTATCAGCGCAACGCCAAGGCCTTCGATGAGCGTCTCGATGCGTTGGACGCGCGGCTGAAGCAGCGTCTGGCCAGCGTTGAAGGCAAGCCGTATTTCGTGTTCCACGAAGCCTTCGACTATTTCGAAGATGCTTACGGCCTGAAACACACTGGCGTGTTCAGCGTGGCCGCCGAAGTGCAACCGGGCGCGCAACATGTCGCCGCGATGCGCAAACGCCTGCAGGAAGTGGGCAAGACCTGTGTGTTCAGCGAACCGCCACTGCGTCCACGCCTGGCAGAAACCCTGGTGGCGGGCCTGCCGGTGAAGCTGGCGGAACTGGATGCGCTGGGCGGTTATACGCCGGCGACGGCTCAAGGGTACGAGCAGGTGCTGGAGAAGCTGGGCAACGATTTGGCCGGCTGCCTGGAATCGTTGTAACCCCAAAGAAAAAGATCGCAGCCTTCGGCAGCTCCTACATGGTGATCCCCTGTAGGAGCTGCCGAAGCTGCGATCTTTTGATCTT
>NZ_JABULD010000640.1:0-1382 GCF_014060985.1 Pseudomonas sp. MD195_PC81_125 | reverse complement strand
CCCGCCGCCGGAGTACCCGTCACTGGCGCTGCGGCGCAACTGGGAAGGCAGCGTGGTGCTGCGCATTCAGGTGTTGGCCAACGGACGTGCTGGTTCGGTGACAGTGACCAAGTCCAGCGGCAAACCGCAACTGGATGACGCCGCCGTCGCGGCGGTAAAGAACTGGAAGTTCATTCCGGCCAAACGCGGTGACACGCCGATTGACGGCTTTGCCACCCAGACCATCGATTTCAAATTGCCGCAATAACGGCAAACCCAACTCACAACCGACTTAATGCAAGCGAGGTGTAGCGATGAACAATTCACTGTCTTCGATGATTGTCCCCGGTGTGCTCTGGGGCCTGGTGCTGTTTTCCGTGGTCAGCTGGGCGATCCTGCTGGTCAAGTCGGCGCAATACCTGCGCCAGAAAGCCCAGAACAAACAGTTCAGCAAAGCCTTCTGGGGCGCGCCGGATCTGCTCACCGCGGCCGAGCACGCCAGCCAGTATCCGGGCTCGCTGGCGCGCATCGCCAGCAGCGGTTTCGAAGCCTTGCTGGTGGAAGAATCGCCACGGACCACGCAACAACTGGCGCACACCATCAACCGTTCCGATCGCCTGGAACGCAACCTGCGCCAGCAGATTCAGAAGGAACGCCGCTCGCTGGAAAACGGCCAGGCAATCCTCGCCAGTATCGGCAGCACCGCGCCGTTCATTGGCCTGTTCGGTACCGTGTGGGGGATCATGGAAGCCCTGCAAAGCATCGGCGAAAACCGGTTCGGCGAGCTTGAAGCGGTCGCCGGCCCGATCGGTCACGCGCTGATCGCCACCGGCGTCGGGATCGCCGTCGCGGTCCCGGCGGTGCTGATTTACAACTTCTTTTTGCGCCGCCTGAAACTGGCCTCGGCGGACATGGATGATTTCGCCCACGACTTCGATGCGTTGGCCTCGCGCAGCGCGTTTTCCATCAGCCGTCAGGCCATCGCCAGCAAAACCACTGCCGCCGTGCGGGAGGCCAGCTGATGTCCTTTTCCACTCAAGACAGCGATGAAGTGCTCAGCGAAATGAACGTTACGCCGCTGGTGGACGTGATGCTCGTGCTGCTGGTGGTGTTCATCGTCACCGCGCCGCTGATGACCAACGCGATCAAGGTCAACCTGCCGAAAACCGACGCCGTCGCCCCTGCCGAGAAGAAAGACCCGGTGGTGGTCAGCGTCGATCAGGACGGCAAGTTCTACCTGGCGAAAACCGAACTGGCACCGGAATCTCTGGAGGCCAGCCTCAAGGAGGTCAAGGCCAAGGACGCCGAAGTGCGCGTGCAGCTGCAGGCCGACGCCAACGTCAATTACGGCCAGGTGGCCAAGGCCATGGCGTCCATCGAACGCTCGGGCATCAGCAAGATTT
>NZ_JABULD010000636.1:0-1386 GCF_014060985.1 Pseudomonas sp. MD195_PC81_125 | reverse complement strand
TTGCCAGCGATAGCGATGGATCAGCCAACATTGATTTTTGACTGTGCCGACGCAATCGCTGGCAAGCCAGCTCCCACAAGGGTTCTGCGGTATTCGTCAGATCCCGGCCAGCGCCAGATCCATCGCAAAGTAAGTGAAGATCAGGTCCGCACCCGCGCGCTTGATTGCGCCCAGGCTCTCGCGCACCACGCGATCCTCGTCGATTGCACCGGCCTGCGCGCCGAACTTGATCATCGCGTATTCGCCGCTGACCTGATACGCCGACAGCGGCAGGTTCGAGCTTCACGGATGTCGCGGATGATGTCGAGGTACGCTCCGGCCGGTTTGACCATCAGCGCATCGGCGCCTTCCTGCTCGTCGAGCAGCGATTCGCGCAGGGCTTCACGGCGGTTCATCGGGTTCATCTGATAGCTTTTGCGATCACCCTTCAGCGCGCTGCCGCCGGCCTCGCGGAACGGGCCATACAGCGCCGAGGCGAATTTGGTCGAGTAGGCCATGATCGGAATCTGGGTGAACCCGGCGGCGTCCAGCGCCTGGCGGATCGCCCGCACCTGACCGTCCATCGCTGCCGACGGCGCGATCACGTCAGCACCGGCACGCGCCGCCGCCACGGCTTGCTTGCCAAGGTTGATCAGGGTCTGGTCATTGTCGACTTCGTGGTTGTGCATCACGCCGCAGTGGCCGTGATCGGTGTATTCACAGAAGCAGGTGTCGGACATCACGATCATTTCCGGCACTGCGTCCTTGGCAATCCGCGACATGCGCGAGACCAGGCCGTCTTCGCGCCAGGTGTCGCTGCCATTGGCGTCCAGATGATGGGACACGCCAAACGTCATCACCGACTTGATCCCGGCACGGGCGTAACGCTCGATTTCGCCGGCCAGCTTGCGCTCGGGAATGCGCATCACCCCCGGCATGCTCTTGATCGGCACAAAGTCATCGATTTCTTCTTCGACGAAAATCGGCAGCACTAGATCATTCAGGCTGAACTCGGTTTCCTGGAACAGGCTGCGCAGGCTCGCATTGCGGCGCAGACGGCGGGGACGTGCTTCGGGGAACTGGCTGGACATGAGGCTTTCCTGAAATCGGAAGATGAGACGAAAGTCGTAGGGGGCGAAGCTTATGCCTTCGCCGGGCGCAGGTACAAACCTGGATCAATCAAGACAGCATTACCGGGTACGCAATAATCCGTCAGGCAACACACGTTCACTGTAGGAGCTGCCGCAGGCTGCGATCTTTGACCTTCAAAAATCAAAAGATCGCACCTGCGGCAGCTCCTACAGGGGATTTGTGTGGGGTTACGAGGGAATGGTCAGGCCTCGAACAACCGCCGGCCGCGCCAGAAACCGCTCCAGCACCCGGGTCACATTCGGGAAATTGCTGATC
>NZ_JABULD010000415.1:0-4538 GCF_014060985.1 Pseudomonas sp. MD195_PC81_125 | reverse complement strand
AGGGAGCTGCCCGCAGGCTGCGATCTTTTGATTCTGGCTTTAGATCCTGTGGCGATCCCATAAATCGAGCACACAAAAAAACGCCGATGACCCTTACTGGCCATCGGCGTTTTTTTTCATACCTTGAAGGGGTGGTTCAAGCGGCGGATCAGAACGCCGGCAGTACCGCGCCGTTGTACTTCTTCTCGATGAACGCTTTGACTTCAGGGCTGGTCAGGGCAGCGGCCAGTTTCTTGATGGCGTCGCTGTTCTTGTTGTCCTCACGGGCGACCAGGAAGTTCACGTAAGGCGAATCAGCGCCTTCGATCACCAATGCATCCTTGGTCGGGTTCAGCTTGGCTTCCAGCGCGTAGTTGGTGTTGATCATGTCCAGATCAACTTCCTTCAGCACGCGTGGCAGCAGGGCCGATTCCAGTTCCTTGAACTTGAAGTTGTGCGGGTTCTTGGCGATGTCTTTCGGGGTCGCCAGGGCGTTTTTCGGATCTTTCAGTTCGATCAGGCCCGCCTTCTGCAGCAGGATCAGGGCACGGCCGCTATTGCTGCCTTCGTTCGGGATGGCGATGGTCGCGCCGTCAGGCAGATCAGCCAGTTTCTTGTACTTGCTCGAGTAGCCACCGAACGGTTCAACGTGCACGCCTTGCACGGTCACCAGGTACTTGGCCTTGTCGTCCTTGTATTTGCCGGCGTTGAAGCTGTCCAGGTAAGGCTTGGTCTGGAAGTAGTTGGCATCCAGACGCTTCTCGCCCACCTGCACGTTCGGCTGCACGTAGTCGGTGAAGACCTTGATTTCCAGATCCACGCCTTCTTTGGCCAGGGTCGGTTTGATCAGCTCGAGGATTTCCGCGTGTGGCACCGGAGTCGCCGCCACCACCAGTTTCTCGCCGGCCTGGGCCAGGGAAGCAGTCAGAGCAGCCGCCAATGCGGTAAACAACAGAACCTTTTTCATGCAGTGTCCTTATCGAGAATCACGGTCGCGAATGGCGACGGCTATTAATACCAGTGCCAGTGAAGTGCTATCTCTGGCGTGAAGCGGACAATACCGGGATTTTTTATTCCCGGACAATAACGTTTATTCACGTTGATATTCCATTTTGTTCATACACGCGAGATAGCCATGCAGGCGCTGCCGCAGGCAGCGATCTTTTGATTTTCAATGGTTTAAAAGTGCTGAAAGCAAGATCAAAAGATCGCTGCCTGCGGCAGCTCCTACACGAGGCCTGCGTTTTTCAGTAACTGCTTTAGCGACTGCTGATCGGCAGCGGTGCCATTTTCCAGGATTTGTTTGATCTGGCTTTCGATCTGCACCAGCGTCTGTGGCAGGTTCAGGTGCTCCGGGAGGATTTCCTCGCCGGTGCTGACCAGCAGCGCGAAGTGAATGACGTTTTCCAGCTCGCGGGTGTTGCCCGGCCAGCTGTGCCGTTCCAGCAGGTGCTGCGCGGCTTCGCTGATCAATGGCACCGGCAGATCCAGACGCTGGCTGTAGATGCCGAGAAAGTATTCGGCCAGCGACAGGATGTCGCCGATCCGTTCGCGCAGCGCCGGCAATTCCAGTTGCCCTTCGCTGAGGTAGTGATAAAGCCGTTCGTGAAATTTCCCCGCGTCCACCGCTTGTGCCAGATCGATGCTGGTGGCCGCTACCAGCCGTACATCCACCGGGCTTGGCTGATGGGCGCCGACGCGGGTGACTTCATGATTTTCCAGGGCGGCGAGCAGTTTGATCTGGATCGGTAGCGGCAAGTCGCCAATCTCGTCCAGATACAACGTGCCGCCGTTGGCCGAACCGAACCAGCCGGCACGACTGCTGGCCGAACCGGTGTAACTGCCGGCGGCATAGCCGAACAGCTCGGCATCGGCGTAGGTCGGGCTGATCGCGCCGCAATTGACCGAGACGAACAGACCGCTGCGATCACTGGCGCGGTGGATGTGGCGCGCGAGCAACTCTTTACCGGTGCCGGTCTCGCCACGGATCAATACCGAGATTGTCCGCGGTGCCAGGTGCTCCAGCTCCTCACGCAGCTGCCGCGAACGCGGATCGACGAAGACCAGCGCCTTGGCACGGATGCTCAGGGGACTTTTTTCCGCATCGGGAAAGGTCAGCAACGGCTGACCGAACGCTTCAAAACTCATGGCAGACTCCCGCCCACAACCGCCGGGAGACGGGGGCGATCAAAAAGAAAAGATACCACTCAAGCGCGACGCCGCGCGTGGAGTTCCAGGCGGTTTTGCAGGCGATAGAGGTAAGCGAAACCCTGCTCCCAGCGCTGGTGCCCGGACTTGACGTTGATGTGCCCGGCCCCGGCGAGAATCCCCGCTTCGGCGCCCCAATGACGCGCCAGCTCCAGCGCGCGTGGCGCGCTGACGGCGGCGTCGTTGTCGGAGGCGACGACCTGACTGGGGAACGGCAGCAGGTCAGTCGGGATCGGTGCAAAATTACGCAGCGCCGGTGCGCAGGACGGGCGCTCGACGTCGGCCGGCGCGACCAGCAACGCCCCGCGCACCTGCCGCAGGTATTGCACGGGGCGCGGTAGCCGCCCAATGCGCAACGGTGACGCAGCCGAGGCTGTGGGCAATCAGGATCACTGGCGTGCTGTCGGCGGCAATCGCTTCGGCCAGCGCCGCGACCCAGTCTTCACGGCGCGGTGTCAGCCAGTCGGCCTGCTCCACCCGGGCGCTGTTGGGCAGGCTGTTCTGCCAATGGGTTTGCCAATGATCTTCTGGCGATCCTTGCCAGCCCGGCACAATCAGGTAACGGATTGATTCGTTGCGCATGGGGGAGCTCTCCTGCGTCGTGTCTGTTCCTGATCGAGTATAGGGACGGGATTTATATTCGTTAAGGAATAAGAAGCTATTTATTAAGACCAAAAAGAAATATAAGTCACCTTTGTGTAGGAGCTGCCGAAGGTGCGATCTTTTGCTCTTGTTCTTAAAATCAAAAGATCGCACCTTCGGCAGCTCCTACAGGGGTAGTTTTTGCGAGATAAAAAAAAGGGCCGCACCCTGCCAAGGAGACGGCCCCGGAAAAACGTAAATCCTGTTACCGCGCCGTGATCACCGACAACTTGGTAATCCCCGCCCGCTCGATCGAAGCCATGGCCCGCGCCACTTCGCCGTAGTTCACCCCGTCGTCGGCCTGCAGTTGCACGCGGACTTCCGGGTCTTTCGCCTTGGCTGACTTGAGGTTGAATTCCAGCAGGTCCGGCTGGATTTCATCCTTGTTGATAAACAGTTTGCCGGCACCGTCGATGCTCACCACCAGCGGATCTTTCTGCTCGACCGGCGCCACCGCTTCGGTCTTCGGCAGATTGATCGGGATCGCATTGGTCAGCAGCGGTGCGGTGACGATAAACACCACCAGCAGCACCAGCATCACATCCACCAGCGGCGTCACGTTGATCTCGCTCAGCACCTCGTCGCTGTCTTGCGTGGAGAAGGCCATATCAGGACGCCTCCTTCACTTTTGTCGCGTTGCCCGGTGCCGACACCTTGTTTGCAGTCGGGTGGATCAACACGCGGAACGCACTCTTCTGCGCCAGGCTGTAGAAGTCGTGGGCGAAGTCATCCAGATCCGCCGCCGTCAGTTTCAGACGCCGCAAAAAGTAGTTGTAAACCAGCACCGCCGGCACCGCGACCGCGATCCCCACACCGGTGGCGACCAGTGCCGCACCGATCGGACCGGCGACTGTTTCCAGGCTCGCCGAGCCTGCCGCGCTGATGCCCTTGAGCGCTTCCATGATTCCCCACACCGTGCCGAACAGGCCAATGAACGGCGAGGTGCTGCCAATACTCGCGACCACCGCCAGACCGGTTTCCAGCGAACGCCGTTCGCGCACGATCTGCTGGCGCAAGGCTCGCTCCAGGCGATCCTGATGGTTGATCGCCTGGCTCAGATCATTGGCCTGCGGCGCCTCACCCACCTGAATCGCCGCGTAACCGGCCTGTGCCACCCGGGCCGCAGCGCCGGGTTGGGTTTCGCTCAACTCAGCGGCGGAGTCGAGACTCGACGCCGCCCAGAAGCGTTTATGAAACTTGCGATCCTGCGCCTTCAGACGACCGAACTGCACAGCCTTGAGCAGCGCCAGTCCCCAGGTGGCAACGGAAAAAACCACCAGCAGCCAGATCACCGCACTTTCGATGGATTCCAGTGGAGAGGCCAGTAACGTCATGATGTGTTCCCTCGTGTAAACATTTAGCGCGAATAGGTTTCGGTTTAATGAATCTTGAAATCGATGGGCACGCTGACCCAGCCGTCCTGGGCGACATCACCCTGCCTGGCCGGGACGAAGCTCCACTGTTTGACGGCGTTGAGCGCTGCGTCGTCGAGCTGCTGCCGGCCACTGCTTTTCTGAATCTGGATCTCGCCCGGTTTGCCGTTGGCCAACACGTGCACCCGTAGCAATACCGTGCCTTCCCAGCCGCGACGCTGGGCCAGCGATGGATACTCCGGCGCCGGGTTCTTCAAATACGCGGCGTTGGCCGAGGCCGGCGTTACCGGAGCCGGAGCCGCGGGTGCAGGTGGCGCTGGGCGCAGCGACCGGGGC
>NZ_JABULD010000669.1:0-2182 GCF_014060985.1 Pseudomonas sp. MD195_PC81_125 | reverse complement strand
TGTAGGAGCTGCCGCAGGCTGCGATCTTTTGATTTTCTATTTCAGCGCAATCCGTTTGCCGCCTCGCGCGGCGATCCCGCTGGCCTGACCATTCTGTTGCTTGCCCGTGCGCGCCTGGGTAATCAATCCGGGAATCAACTCCCCTTCCGGCAGATTCTTCCAGAAACGCACCGGTAAGTGCCCTTGCATGACCTTCTCGTTCAACCGCGCCGGGTTGAAGATGTGGCTGTAGTACGTCAGCCACAACTCGCCGTGCGGGTCATCAACGTTCTGCGCCAGTTGCTGCCATTCCAGCGGACATTGGCGTTGATGGATCAATTGCTCGCCATCGTAATAAACCCCGTCACGCGGCGTGGCGATCAACCAGCGATGCCGACCCATGCGCCCGATGAAATGCTCGCTGGCGCTGTGCAGGATGTCGTGGGCCGGCTCGTGCCATGCGACGTATTGCGGGCCCGGCTGATCCTGTGGGCGTTCGATGAAGCGCACGAACGCATGCAAATGGTGGGCTTCACGCTGTACCTGCTTGATCCGCCGCTGCAACTCGCTGCCGAGTTTATCGCCGGCCATCATCGCCGTGCGGTCGCCGTGGCTGACCCGCCACAGCACTTCATACAACAGACTCCAGCGCTGGTCGCCCCGGTAGCGTGCGGCTTGCTCCAGGGTATCAAGCAATGCGCGAGGGATGCGCGCCTGAAACGGCCCCTGCCCCTCCGGCACATGTACGTCACTGGCAAACAGATCGCTCACCCCTTCCGACGCCCAACTCACCAGACTCGGGTCGACTTCATGGCTGAGCAGCCAGCGCGCCTGCTGACGCCAGGTGTCGAACAGGTCATCGCAATCGAGATTGATCATCCCCACAATCCCATCTGTTGCGGCTGCGGCCGGTCGCGCAGTTGCTGATAGAGCATGTGGCTGGTGACTTCAGCCTGCTGCGGGTGGTAGTCGCTGGTGATGATGAATGGCTTGGCCTTGGCCAGCACACAGCGCATGCGCGCCACGTCTTCGTAGCGAATGCGCCGCTGCTGGCGCAATTGCACCAGACGCTCGGTGGTACGCAGGCCAATGCCCGGGATGCGCGCGATCAGCGACGGCTCGGCGCGGTTCAGGTCCAGCGGAAACACTTCGCGATTCTGCAGCGCCCAAGCCAGTTTGGGGTCGATGTCCAGCGCCAGATTACCCGGGCCCTTGAGCAACTCATCAGCGTTGTAGCCGTAGCTGCGCAAGAGGAAATCGGCCTGATACAGACGGTGTTCGCGCATCAGCGGTGGCGCGGCCAGCGGCACGCTTTTCGGGCTGTCGGGAATCGGACTGAAGGCCGAGTAGTAGACGCGGCGCAAGCGGTAGTTGCCATACAGCGACTGAGCGCTGTGCAGGATCGTGCTGTCGTCGGTGTCATCGGCGCCGACGATCATTTGCGTGCTCTGCCCGGCGGGAGCAAATTTCGCCGAACGCGGTTCGTTGAGCACCGTTTGCTCGCCAGTGTAAATGGTGTTCATCGCCTGCTTGATCGAACCGATCTGTTTCTCCGGCGCCAGAGTTTGCAGGCTGGCATCGGTGGGCAGTTCGATATTGACGCTGAGGCGATCGGCATAACGCCCGGCCTCCTCGATCAATGCCGGATCGGCCTCGGGAATGGTCTTGAGGTGAATGTAGCCGCGAAACTCATGCTGTTCGCGCAACAGCTTCGCCACGCGTACCAGTTGTTCCATGGTGTAGTCCGCCGAGCGGATGATTCCGGAACTGAGAAACAGCCCGCTGACACAGTTGCGCCGGTAGAAATCCAGGGTCAGCGTCACCACTTCCTCGGGGGTGAAGCGTGCACGCGGCACATCGCTGGAGCGGCGGTTGACGCAGTATTGGCAGTCGTAGAGGCAGAAATTGGTCAGGAGAATCTTCAGCAATGACACGCAACGACCGTCCGGCGTATAGCTGTGGCAGATGCCCATGCCGTCGGTCGAACCCAACCCGCTCTTGCCCTCGGAGCTGCGCTTGGGCGCACCGCTGCTGGCGCAGGAGGCGTCGTACTTGGCGGCGTCGGCGAGAATGCTGAGCTTGTCGATGATTTGCATGGCGAAGACCCTGTACTGGTTATGCGTACAGTATCGAGTCTGTCGGATTGGCACAAGGTGCAAAACCGGATCAAAAAGATCGCAGCCTGCGGCAGCTCCTACAGGGG
>NZ_JABULD010000756.1:0-1028 GCF_014060985.1 Pseudomonas sp. MD195_PC81_125 | reverse complement strand
GACGAAAGCGGCGGACGGGATTCTGGTGAATCCGGTTTATCCGCCGGAGTATCGGGATTTCATTCTGGTGTTTCCGGCGGATTCGGGGGTAGCGCCGGTATACATCGTTCTGAATATTGCTGGGGATATCAAATATCATCCGGCCCCAAACTCCCTTACAGCCTTTCCTGAGGCCAAATCCGCACCAATGAAAACGTCTGTTCGTGGGGGAGGAAAAAAACGCAGGCGATGGAAGGATCTATCAGGGAAAATTTATGAATGGGATTCCCAGCACGGCAAGGTTGAGTTGTACACCAAACAAGGAAAACACCTTGGAGAATATGACCCGAGAACCGGGGAACAGACCAAGCCTGCTGACCCCAAAAGGAGAGTAGAAAAGTGAAACATATAGTTGAGGTATTTGATCAAAAAACCGAGGTTTTACTCCTAAGCGTTGATATCGCCGAACATCATGAGGACGCGCTGAAGGTACTCATGAACTGGAAGCAACCGGAAGATGAGTTTGATGGGTACGACCTGTCTGAGGAACAGATTAATATTTTGGAAGACTGGACCGGGAAACAGCTATCAGGTGTAAATCGTATAGTTCAACTGGTATGCATCGAATGACATGTCGCTACCCAAAACTTAATCATACTGTCGATGCCTATGATAAAAAAACGTCACTCCTTGTTTTCGAAATACCTGTTCCAGACGGGAAAATCGACCAGCTCAGAACAATCATGAAGTGGACCGTGCCAGAAGACGAAATCTACGGCTACGATCTCGACCCCAAGCAAATAACACAACTCGAAGTTTTAATCGGCCGGCCATTTTACGTTCCGGAATATGACTTTCAATTGAGCTGTTATGGAAGTGAGTAATACTGATTAGTCTTGACAAAAAAAACCCGACCAGTCACCTGATCGGGTTTTTGTTTTACCGCTCGTTCGCGCTTAGTGCGAAACGCGGCTGGTGCCACCGACGGTGGAGATGCGTACGCGCTCACCGACACGGAACACTTCGTTTTCTTGAACCTGTTGCACTGT
>NZ_JABULD010000066.1:0-2152 GCF_014060985.1 Pseudomonas sp. MD195_PC81_125 | reverse complement strand
CAAGATCAAAAGATCGCAVCCTGCGGCAGCTCCTACAGAGGCATTTTGAGTGAGTACTGACATGACCGAAGACACCATCAAACGCCGGGCCCGTGGTCTGGACCGGGCGTTCGATATCCTCGATTTCCTCAAGGAGATCGGCCAGCCGCTGCGTCCGAATGACATCGCAAACGGTATCGGCAGCCCGAAATCCACGGTCTACGAACTGGTGGCGTCGTTGCTGGAGCGACGGATTCTGGAACCGGTGGGCAAGGACGGGCACGTCTATCTCGGTCGTCAGTTGTACTTCCTCGGGCAGGCGCACCTGCGCCATTTCGACCTCAGTCGCGAGGCCGATCATGCCTTGCAGGACATCGTCAGCCAGACCCGGGAAACCGCGCAGATGTGCCTGCTCAACGGGCGCAAATACACGGTGGCGTTGATGAAGGAGGGCGAGCGGCATTTCCGCATTTCGTCCGACATCGGCGAAAACGCGCCGATCCCGTGGACTGCATCCGGACGCCTGCTGCTGGCGCATTTGAGCGACCAGCAGATCATCGACCTGATCGACGAAGACGACTACATCCTGCCCGACGGCGAACGACTGCCGCTGGAGCGCTTTCTGGCGGAAATTCGGCAGGCCGGGATCGACGGTTTCTTCTCCTTCGACAGCGTGGCCGACACCTTCACCCATTGCTTCGCTGCGCCGGTCAAAGACCCCAGTGGCGTGGCCATCTGCACCCTGTGCATCGTCGCCCCACGGGCCGATGCGAAAAACAATTACGACGACTATCGCCGGGTGCTGATCGAGAGCGCCAACAGCCTCGCCCGGCGTATCAACGAATAACCGCGGCGGCCTGCGACCGCGACTGAATGCGAGGAGTTTGACCATGACGACTGCCATCAATACCGCTGTGGAAAAGGGCGCCGCTGCCATTGGCGCGCACCTTGTGCGTGACGTCAGCCTGCCGGCGCTGGTGCTGCACCGCGAGGCGCTGGAGCACAACATTCGCTGGATGCAGACGTTCGTCAGCGACAGCGGCGCCGAACTCGCGCCCCACGGCAAAACCAGCATGACCCCGGCGCTGTTCCAGCGTCAGCTCGACGCCGGCGCGTGGGGCATCACCCTCGCCAGCGCCACGCAGACCCGCGCGGCGTATGCCCACGGCGTACGGCGGGTGTTGATGGCCAACCAACTGGTCGGCACGCCGAACATGGCGCTGATTGCCGATCTGCTGGCCGATGCGGATTTCGATTTCTACTGCATGGTCGATCACCCGGACAACGTCGCCGATCTGGGCGCCTACTTCGCTTCGCGCGGCGTGAAGTTGAACGTGATGATCGAGTACGGCGTGGTCGGTGGCCGTTGCGGTTGCCGCAGCGAGCAGGAAGTCATCGCACTGGCCCAGGCGATCAACGCGCAACCGGCGCTGGCCCTGACCGGCATCGAAGGTTACGAAGGGGTGATCCACGGTGATCACGCGGTCAGCGGTATTCGTGAATTTGCTGCGTCGCTGGTGCGGCTGGCGGTGCAGTTGCAGGACAGCGGCGCGTTTGCCATTGCCAAGCCGATCATCACTGCCTCGGGTTCGGCGTGGTACGACCTGATCGCCGAGTCGTTTGAGACGCAGAATGCGAGCGGACGCTTCCTCAGCGTGCTGCGCCCGGGCAGTTATGTCGCCCATGACCATGGCATCTACAAGGATGCGCAATGCTGCGTGCTGGATCGTCGCAGTGATCTGCACGAAGGCCTGCGTCCGGCGCTGGAAGTCTGGGCCCACGTGCAATCGCTGCCGGAACCGGGTTTTGCGGTGATCGCCCTCGGCAAGCGCGACGTGGCATTCGATGCCGGTTTGCCGGTGCCGTTGCTGCGTTACAAGGCCGGCGTTGTGCCGGCGGTCGGCGACGATGTCGGCGCGTGCAAGGTGACGGCGGTGATGGACCAGCATGCGTTCATGAGTGTGGCGCCGGGGGTTGAGTTGCGGGTCGGCGATATCATTTCCTTCGGCACCTCGCACCCGTGTCTGACCTTCGACAAGTGGCGGGTGGGGTTGTTGGTGGATGAGCAGTTAGCGGTGGTCGAGAACATGGGGACTTGTTTCTAAGGCTTGAGACCGCGTTGCGGCGATTCGCTGGCAAGCCAGCTCCCACAGGAATCTCATGAGTTGTGAAG